>CAYWPW010000091.1:0-7465 GCA_964460095.1 uncultured Candidatus Cloacimonadota bacterium | reverse complement strand
AAAGATTCTCGCAAAGACGCAAAGAACGCAAAGGAAAAATGAAGAATAGAAACTCTAAAAGAGTTTAATGTTAATAACCATAAGAGAATCTTGTGGAATAAAATAAGAGACAATACACAACTCTGAAAGAGTTGAATAAAAGGATATCTCATCTATCACTCACTTACATTCAATCCTATTAGGATTGTTTGATTTCTCGAATCTCTTTCTCATAGATTCAATTTACGGCTATTAACATTAAATCCTTTCAGGATTAAAAAGATATTATTTCCACTTGAAAAAATAGAATCCTAAATCTCTTAAAAGTATTTATTTTCAGGTTGTAATCAAACTTTTATTGACAATTTATTCAGCAATTTGAATTTTCCATCACATTTTTTATTATTTTTTATATTTACCTTGATTTATAATCTATTATTATATGTAAAATAGTAAGA
The DNA here is from genome assembly GCA_964460095.1 of uncultured Candidatus Cloacimonadota bacterium. Lineage (GTDB taxonomy): Bacteria > Cloacimonadota > Cloacimonadia > Cloacimonadales > TCS61 > JABMPU01. Next base: position 7,028 of record CAYWPW010000091.1, on the reverse strand, counting down.
AGAGGAAATGATGCGAAATTATAATTTGGTGATCGATGTTGGAAATTCGAATATTGTTTTTGGAATTTATTCTCATAAAGAATTAAAATTTTCATGGAGAATCAATACGGATAAATCCAAAACTGAAGAAGAATATTTTACTGTTTTAAAAGCACATTTAAACAGTATTTCGATTGAGTTAGGAGAAATAAAGAATATTGCATTATCTTCCGTAGTTCCGGATTTGATACGAATTTTATCCTATTTAATAAAAAAAAATTTCAAAAGCACTTTTATAAACGTAAATGCAAGAACGGAATTGGGACTGAAATTCCCGATGGAAAATCCTGATTTTATCGGTGCAGATCTTATTGTTGATGCATTTATAGCAAAAGAAAAATATAAAACAAATTGTATTATCTGTGATTTTGGCACAGCCACAACAATCCAACTTGTAGGAGCAGACGGGTTTTTTTATGGCACTGTAATTGCTCCGGGTATAAAAACTTCTGCTGATAGTTTATTTTTGAAAACAGCACAATTATCTAAGATCGAATTGCAAACTTCCAAAAGCATTCTGGGAACAAATACAAAAGATGCTCTCTTATCCGGAATTATAAAAGGCAGCACTTTTATGGCTGATGGAATTATCAGGCAGATTAAAAAAGAATATAGCAATCTTGAAAACATCAAGGTAATAACAACCGGTGGTTTGGCTCATCTTATCTCGGAGGATTCTGAAGAGATTGAGATCATTGATGAGAATTTAACTTTGGATGGACTCAATCTCATCTGTTTGAGATAGTGAAATTTTGGAATTGAAATTAATGAATAAAAAACTGTTTTTCATTTTTGTTCTCATTCTTATTTCAGTAATTGTTTTTGCCGAGTCATTTCCTAGGGAATACTACCTGGAAGGCGTTTCACCTCTGGATGGTAATGAGATTGATTTTTATAAAGTGAATAACGGATTTGTGATTGCCAGTAATGATATTTATTTCTTGAATAATTTTACTCTGCAAACGATTTCAGAGTTTGATTTTGATAATTGGCGGGTAAAATTAACAGCAAAAATCAATAATGTAGATGATATATATTTCCCTATTTATCTCGATATCGACGATTATATTCACAACAATTTCAGGGCAACTTATTATAAATTATTAGTTGAAAAAAGCAAAGAACTTTTAAAAAAGGAAGATCGCTCCAGCGGAGCAGGTTTAATACCGGACATCGAACTTCCCAAGATTGCTCTTCCCAAAGTAGTTAGAAAATTTATGGGTGGAAAAAATACAGCCAGGTTAAGCCTCGATGGAAATCAGAAATTAACTTTTGCCGGCAGCAGTACTGTTCGCAAAAACGCACAGGTTTCAGAAGATAGCCAACGAAAAGATTTTGACCTGGAAATGCGCCAGGATTTGAATCTGAGATTGAGAGGAACAATCGGCTCGAAAATTCATGTTGATGTAACTCATGCTTCCACCTCCGAAGACGATGTGATACCAACACCGAGTGTTGTTAAAATCAATTATGAAGGCGAGGAAGATGAAATCGTGAAAGCTGTGGATCTGGGAAATATATCTCTCTCTTTAACAGGTTCAAAGTTCATCAGTTATTCTATTTCATCCGAAGGGCTTTTTGGCGTTAAATCCAACCTGGAAATTGGCAACTTGGAAATTACCACTATTTTTGGAAAAGATGAAGCACAGAAAGACACCCAAAATTGGAAAGGCAGCTCACAGGCAGATTCCACAGTTATTCAGAGCAGGCAATATATCAATCGTACAATGTATTTTATTGAAGATCCTTATTTGCTTTATCAGATGTATTCCGATTTGGATGGAGTTGAAGGTGTAGATTATCCTATGGGTTGGAAAAATAATGCCATCAAAGATAGCCTTGGAGCCTGGGTAGTGGTATCTCCCAATTTTCTACCGAAAGATGGAATCGAAGTAGAAGTTTACCTGGATAATAATATTGCGGGTGATAATATCACTGCTGTGGAAGGTAATGCAGTAGGCGAAGATGGAATATTCTTTTTTGACCGGTTGTTGGATGGGACCGATTATTCGGTTGATTATGATACCGGGATTTTATACATGCACAATTCTGTGGATAAAAGTTACACTATCGGTGTGGTTTATACTCGTGCAGATGATGTTCAGGTTCCAGCCAATACCGGTGATTCCCTGTTAGTAAAACTTGTCAGAAAAATAAACCAGGATGTTAATGATGTATATTGGGAGCTTCAACTCCGCAATATCTACGATCTTGGTATGAAGAATATCAAAAATGATGGTTTTGACCTGAATGTTTTCAACTATTTCGAAAGTAATAATACTCGTAATTTCGATCTGCCGGATACGATTGCTACAGGCTCCATGTCTATTGAAACCTATAATGATTATTTGCGTCTCGATACCAACGGTGATGGTGTAATAGACAGTGATGACGCTACTGTCAATCTTGAGAGCGGGTATATTGTATTTCCGTTTCTGAAACCTTTCAAGGCGCTTGGCGATGAGCTGATTTATACTAAAGAAAAGGAAAACATCCAATACAATGAATTCAAAATGAATATCGCTGTTAAGGGTCAGGTTGGAAGAGACCAGATTTCTCTTGGTAGAATGAATATTCTGCCGGGTAGTGTAATCATAAAAATGGGTGGAGATAAACTTAAAGAGAATATCGATTTTATTGTAGATTATGAATTCGGCATAATCCAGATTTTGAATAATGAAGCAAAACAACCTGATGCTGAACTTGATATCAGCTTTCAGTTCAAACCAATGTTTGCTGTGGAAAGCAAGACTCTTATGGGTATTCGGGCAGATATGAAGTTCAACGAAAATATGGATTTGGGTGGAACATTTGTCTATCATTCGGAAAAGGTAGCCGATGACAGACCGAAAATCGGCAATGAAAACTTCAGTATTATCCTGGCGGATATCGACGGTAAAGTTGAATATGAGCTTCCTTTTCTGACAAAAATAATTGATTGGCTACCTCTTGTCAAAACCGATGAAGAATCAAAAATAACATTGAATGGCGAAGTTGCCATGAGTATTCCCCGTATTTACGGTAATCCTAAACAAGATGATATCAAAGAGGCATATCTCGATGATATGGAATCCATCCTGGAAATCTATCCGCTGGGAATTACACGTAAAGCATGGGATCTAGGTAGCCAGCCATTTGATATAGATTTCGGGAAAGCTCGAATTAATTGGTATAATCCCACCAATATTTATGCTCGAGATGTTTATGATCCGGCTTCTTTAACCGATAAGGAAGAAAGGGAAAAGGTCACTGTTTTAACCTGCAAAATCGATCCTCCGGAAATTGCCAATCCAAATTTTGATAATAAATATTGGGCTGGATTAATGAAATATGTAGGTAACCAGATAGATTTTTCCGAAAAGAAATACATCGAGATTCTGGTTAAAGTTGATAGTCTCAGTAGCACTCAATCTCCAGTTTTGATGCACATCGATATGGGAGATATTAATGAGGATTTTTATACTGATTTTGGAGGTGAGGGAGTTCTAAACAGTGAAGATGGTATTACCGGTAAACCAAAGGATAGTATTCTGGATTACGACGAAGATATTGGTTTAGATGGAATTCCGGATGGTCAGCCCGGTGATGACCCAACTGATGATTTTGATAATAATAAGAATCAGAATGGTGATTATCCAAAAATTAATGGAACTGAAGACAATAGTGACCTGGATACTGAAGACCTGGACGGAAATGGTTCTCTCAATGAGAGAGATATTTATTTCGAGTATTCTTTATCTTTACAGGACACAATATTTTTACAAAGCCAGTATAAAGGTTGGAAGCTGTTCCGCATTCCTCTTCATGATGCGGAAAATTATAGTATTATTTCCAACGAATCCAATAAAACACCGGACCTTGAATTGATCAGTTATGCCAGGATCTGGTTTGAAGTGGAAGATTTAGCCAGGATAAGATTGGTTTCTCTGGATCTGGTGGGAAACAAATGGGAAGAAGGCTTCATAAAAAATATTGAAGACCAGGTTATTCCTGCCAGCGAACTGGAAGCTAATAATGAAAGTATGATAGTTGGAATTATCGATAATCAGAAGGATATGCACTATAAACCTGCTCCGGGTACTGTTATTAAGAAGGATGGAGATAATACCCTGGAACAATCTTTAATCGTGGATTATCAAAATATTCAGCCCGGGCATTATGGACTTGTAAATCAAAGTTTTCGAGAAGTGATAAACCTTTTGGGATACAACAAAATCAGGTTCTGGGTTTACTCTGAACGTGCAAGAGGTATTTCATCAACCGATAGTTTAACTCAGGAACTTATCATCAGGTTGGGAGCAGACTCCACAACTTTTTATGAAATCAGGCATCCCCTGGAAACTCAGGATTATCTTGATTTGATGGACAAAAGCGGTTGGCACTCTTTTGAAATCGATTTCTCCGATCTTACATACCTGAAGTTTCAGGATGAGACAAATACTTTAGTTAAAGAAGGCGATTATACCTATTATCAAAAAGGTGATTACACTTTTGGAATGTATAAGAACCCGACTTTATCTGTTATCAGGGAAATCTTTCTGGGAATTGAACAACCTGAACATGCAACAGAAGCGTTTTCAGGTCGTTTGTATTTTGATGATATCAGGGTGGCTGATCCTTATGAGGATATCGGTTTCGCATCTCAAGCAACCTTTCATACCAGCTTTGCAGATTTTTCCACTTTAGATATCGGTTTGGACTGGAGAACGCAAAATTTCCAAAATAATGCTACTAGAAGCAGAACAGTAACTAACAAGTCGGAAACAACAAGTTTAAATATTAGCAATAAATATTTTTTACATAAATTTTTCCCGGCAGAGTGGGGCTTGAATTTACCTCTGACTTTATCTCGAAATCAATCGCTGGGAATTCCCCGTTTCAAGGCGAATTCCGATATCCTGCGGGAAGATCTTAATAAAGAAGAAAAAGAGCGGGAAAAGAATCAATCATTAACGTATAGTGCAGCTCTATCATTCAGGCAGAATAAAACTCCCAAAAGTAAAATCCTGGAATATACAGTTAAAAATACTTCCCTTTCTGCCAACATTACGAAAAGGTTCACGTTAAATCCTACAACTGCCGATACAACTATGACTTATAAAATTGCGCATGATTATAATCTGAGTATACCCAAAGATAAAATTGATTTAGCCTTATGGTCGGATTACAAATTCTTCTTTATGCCCAATACTTTTGATAACAAGTTGACTTTTAATAGCACGGTTCCAAGAAGTTGGATGTGGGATACATACACTGATACTGTGGCTTTTTGGAAACAAAGACCAAATACAACAGAAACAAAAACTTTAGCAACATATTCATTTATAAAATATGATATTTTCAGCGATGTTGTTACTTCTTATAAACTTACAACTAATCGTGATTTGATGCTGACGAATACAATTTATGATATTCCGGTAGGTAAAGAAAAAGATAGAAACCAGGTAATTGATTTTGATTATTCTCCAAAATATTTGGATAAAATATTCTCTTTTAATTTCGATTCTGATGTTAATTATGTAGAAACCCATAAAAAAATCTCACAGGGAACTACAGGAGAGGATGAGATATTTAAGTATGAAGGTAGAGTTTCCAGGAATATTGGAGGAAGCCTTACTCTGAAAAACTATGATCTTTTGATGGGTTTAACCAGTAAGTTCCAAGAACCTGTTACAAAAACACCACCAGTCAGAACAGAAGAAAAAACTGAAGGAACCGATTTTAAAGATGAAGGTAGAACAGAAATTGGTAAAACAGAAGGTTTAGAGAGAGAATTAGAGCAAAAAGCAGAGGAAGAGATAGGTGAAGAAGAAAAAGAAGAAAAAGTAAAAGAAGAAGAAAAGAAAGAAGAGACAATTAAAGAGGAAGAACCGAAGAGAGAATTGGAAGAAGAAGAAACCATAATAGACAGCACTGAAATAGTTCTTCCGGAAAAAGAAGAAAGTATCAGCATTTTCCTGAGGGCTTTTGCCTATATCTGTAATTTGCAAAACATCAAGTTAACTTATAACAATACGTATAAAACGGATTACGAGCAGCGGGATGAAAGACCGGATTTTGCTTATCAATTGGGTCTTCCACATATTTTGAAAGAAGAAGATATCAAACTGAAAAATATTAATGATAAAATTACAGCCTCTACTGGATTTCCGATTTTACACAATTTACAAACCAGTTGGAGGTTTTCTAAAGATATTAAAAAAACATTTGGCAATGTAAGTAAAAAGACAGTTGGCACTGTTTTCCCGGATGTCGGCATTACGCTCACCGAATTTGAGAGGATAATTAAAGCAGAAAATATCCTCACAAGTTCTCGTATAGCAAGTAGTTATGTGCTCACAAAGAGTCAGACTTTTTCAGGAGATATCAATTCTAATAAACCGCAATCCGAACAGAAAGTGATTGCTTTCCGACCTCTGGTTTCCTGGAATGGAAATTGGGTACATAATATTACCAGCAGTATTTCGCTGAATTATAATGAAACTGAAAATACTACTTTTTATGAAGCCGATGATGTTATTCATAAGGAAACCAGAAAATCGATTAACAGTAATTTCGGCTGGACATTTTCTGCGGCAAAAGGAATAAAAATACCGCTTTTGGGAAAGATCCAGTTTCAGAATGAGGTTTCTGCAGACATCGGATTCAACATGGAACAGGTTTACAAAACTATCAAAGGCAGAGAAGATTTGATTGTTGATAGAGATATGATCAGTTTCACGATTACACCGGGAGCTTCTTACAAATTCAGTAAAGATATCCGCGGCGGCTTAACCAGTAATTACGATTGGAGCCATGATAAGAAAAAAGATTTGAAAATTAAAACTTTCAGATTGAGTGTTTGGGTGGAAATAATATTTTAAGTAAAAAATCTAATATGTCACTTTTCTAATAAAAAGGGATTTGCAAAATAGAAGTGGAAACCGCTGAAGCGGTTAATGTCTTTTTTGTTTCATTAACCACCAACTTAAGTTGGTGGTTAATAAGAA
>CAYWPW010000090.1:0-7517 GCA_964460095.1 uncultured Candidatus Cloacimonadota bacterium | reverse complement strand
TATTTGAAGCAGAAAATACAAATAATTCAGGTGCTGGAATGGCAGCTAGTTTTGACGGATTGGATGATTGGTTAGAGTTACAAGATTTTACTGTGCCTGAAACCTTTACAGTTGAAATGTGGATAAATCCTCATTCAATTGATGATCAGCAGTGCTTTGTGGGAAAACACACCATCAGTGGAGGAAATATATTTGTATTTGGCTATTGGTTCGGTGGTTTCCATGTCCGTATACGATCGGTTCATCATGCAGACGGAGAAAAAGTAACCGGATTTCATCACCTTGTGGTTGTAGTTGAAAAAGTTACCTACTCGAGCTCTGATGTGAAAGTTTACAAAGGCGGTAATTTGTTATGGCAATCTGTCCTAAATAGTGTAATTGGGAATACAAATGGCAAACCTTGGGTGATGGGACAAGACTGGGATAATGAATCATTAACAGATTTCTTTGATGGTGAAATTGATGAAGTACGCATTTGGAATTATGCTCGTACTCAATCCGAAATCCAATCCACAATGAATTATACTTTAAACGGTAATGAACCAGGGCTGGTAGCCTATTGGAATTTCAATGGTGATAATCCCTGGGAAGATGTATCCGGTAATGGAAATGATGGCACTCCTTATGGAGGTACAACCATAGTAGAATCTACTGCACCCATCATTGGCTGGCTTTACGCAAGTCCTACCTTTGCCACTGTTAATCCTGGTTCTTCAATGGATATAGAAATTACCTTTGATGCTAAAATTTTAGAGGTGGGTAATTATGAAGCAGATATTGTGATTAATAGTAATGACCCGGATGAACCGGAGATTATAGTTCCTGTTTCCTTAAATGTTTTAAGTACTGGAATAGTTGATAATATTTATCCTTTAATTACGAAGCTTGAAAGCAATTATCCAAATCCATTCAATCCCGAAACAACAATATCTTTCTCACTTCAAAATAATAGTAATGTTGAATTATCAGTCTACAACATCAAAGGACAATTAGTAAAAACTCTTGTGAGTGAAATAAAAGAAAAGGGTATTCACACTGCTGTTTGGAATGGATTAGATGATAATCATAAATTGGTTTCATCAGGTATTTATCTGTATAAATTACAGGTTGGGAAGTCTACTTTTATAAAGAAAATGCTTCTTTTAAAATAAAATTGAGATTTATTATCAATTGCTATAAATTCTAAACAAATTTTTCTTTTACTCTTATAATAAAATATCAAGAATTTGATTTCAATCGACTATTCCAGATCTCCCGAAGTTTAAGAAGCTCAACTCTATCAAAAAACTTCAGAAAATAAAGACCAACTGGTAAAGCTGATAAGATAACAACTTTAGATAAAATTCTGAGAACCAGACTCAAATCTTTGAAGAAAACAGATAAGCAGAACAGGGCAATTGAAAAAATAATGAGTTTAAGAATTTTACTGATCTCAAAGCGGATAAAATAAAATTTCTGTGAATAAAAATAGAACACAACCGCAATAAAAACAGAAGAAATTACAGTGGCTACACCTGCCCCCAAAATTCCGAACCTGGGAACCAGAATAAAATTCAAACTAAAATTTACTATCAAACCACAAATCACAATATAAGCATTATACTTGGTTTTTTTCACATAATGAAATCCAAGAGAAAAAACATACTGAATACCCTTGAAAACAAACGTTAAACATAAAAGCGGAACAATCTTATAAGCAAACCAGAACTCTTTATTCTTAGAAATAATTTCCAGGAACTCCCTGGAAAATAAGGAAAGTCCTAAAGCACAGAATAATAAAACTAAAGAAAAATAAGTTAATATTTTAGAATAGAATTTCTTTGCTTCCGGTTTATCAAACATTTTATAAGCAATCGGTAGAAAACTTAAAGTAAACGACTGAATGATGAAAACATTGATTACGCCTGCGATTTTATATCCCAGAGAATAAATCCCGACTTTTGAATAATCCAAAAAATATTTGATGATGAACCTATCTCCCAGAGAAAGCAGCATTGCAGTTAAGGTGGTAAAAACAAGCGGAAAACTGTATTTTACCATTTCTTTGAAAAAGGTGAAATCAAATTGAGGTTTAATATTTTTTATGATAAGAGGAATTAGAACCAGGAACAGTATAAAATGAGATATTAACTGGCTGAGAAAAATCCCTAAAATTCCAATATTGGCAATTAGCAAAAAGTAGAAATTCAAACCTAAAACCAAGATCAATCTCGCAGAAACCAGGATAATATATTTTACGGATTTTTCTTGTAACCTCAGAAGATTTAAGGGAATGCCATTAATAATTTCGAATGAAACCGACAAAAACAGAACTAGAAAATACAAAGAATATTCGGAAGTTCCAAAATATAAATTTGAAAATGAATTTCTTATAGGAATTAAAATGAGATTCAAAAAAGCGATAATAATAACAAGAGTGGAAAATGCAGTAAAAACAATGGTCTTTTGATTATTTTTATTTTCATCTTCCGCACACCAACGCAGCATTGCAGAGTAGATATTCAAACTGAAAACCATCACCATGAACAGGCTGGTAATTTCTAAAATCGTGAATTTTCCGTAATTCAAAAGAGATAATTTGGATGTATAAAGCGGTAAAAGAATCAATCCGATTATCTTTGTAGAGAGATTTCCAATGCTGTAAATCAGCGCGTGTTTTAATGTATCTTTTATTCTGTTTTGCATAATTTTCCAATCAAGTTAACAATTTATTTTTTCTAATATTACTAACAACCAATATGGTTTTTTAGGAGAAATTATTACATTTAAACAATCACAAAGAAAAGCAAATAAATTAAAGCGATATTTATAGACAAAATTCTTTTCACAGTTGGGACAAGTTGTTTTTCTCTTTTCCAGCGGAGTCCAGAAATAAGGAATCCAGGAAACAGAAGAAGAAATTTTATGTTTAAGTTTCGCAATAAACGGATTATAATATCTGACTTTAATTCCGAAAGTTTTGCTAAAAAGGAATTTGTATTCTTCAAAATATGAAATCAACTTTTTTATTGAAAAACTTCTCAGATGATATGAACGATTGTAAATGAATCCACATTCCGTGCATTGAATAAAAGCTTTCTCAATATTTTCTTCAAACGGAACAGAAATCAGAATATACTTTTTGGTGATCCTCTTAATTTCTTCTAATGTCTTATAAAATATTTCATCCGTAAGGTGTTCTAAAAGCTCACTTGAAAGAACCAAGTCGAAGGAATCATTTTCAAAAAGAATATTATCACAGCTTGCTTTGAGCTTTTTAGTTTTAACAAATGTGAGTGCTTTATCACTACTGTCTAAACCTGTTACATGATAATATTTTCCCAATTCATTTGTGATTACTCCATTTCCACAGCCAACATCTAAGATGGTTTTAACTTCTTTGGGAATAGCATCTCTAATAATGTTAGTTTTATTTTTTAGGTCTTTTTCCGAAAGATTTTCCCAACCAAATTCTTCATAAATTTTACGATTATCTTTCATTTATAACTCCGAATACAAAGCCAATAAATTCTTCTCACTATTTTTCCAATTAAATTTATCTAAAACTGCTTTTTTTGCATTTACACATAACTGCTCTTTGTACTTATTATCACTTAATTCAACAATCTTTTCTGATAACTCTTTAAAATCTCCAGCTTTAAAAACCAGACCGCAATTCTCTTTCCTTACAAGATTCGCTTGAGCAGTACAATCACTTACTATTATCGGTTTGCCAAAAGCCATATATTGGAACATTTTATTTGAATATGTAGTATCATGGTGTATGTTCCGTAAAAAAGGACATAAACCAACCTTTGCAGATTTGATGAAAGATATTGCTTTAGAATATTCCATCCACCCTGATAGTTCCACATTTGATAAATTATACTTAAAAATTTTATTCCTGAGAATTTTTTGTTCTATACTTTTTCCTATTATTAAAAAATGAAATTCCTTCAAATTTTTAAGCTTATTAGCGGCTTCAATGATAGTTAATGTTCCTCTTCGAATACCTGTATCACCCAAATATAATACCAGAAATTTATTTTCATATCTTTTGGAAATATTTTTATTATTATCTATATTTATAACTTTATTCAGATTAATATAATTAGGAACAACATGAATTTTTTCTGAATTTATATTGTAGGTCTCAATATAATATTTTTTTGCTTCTTGTGTTACTAATATAAGTTTATCCACTAACGTAGAATATTTCCTTTGGTAATCTTGCCATTTATCAACTGAGATTAAGAAGTTACCTGGAAATGAAGTAACATGTTTGTACATTTTCATTATTTCGGGACGGTTTTCATGAAGATCGAGAGTAATGGAAATATTAAATTGTTTTGCCAGTTTATAACCAACTGACACTAATGATAAATCATGTATATGCAAAGCATCAAAATTATTTTTTTTCATTAATTTATAAATATGATTCTCCCAGAATTTAAAATAGAGAGATAATTTTAACGCTAAAGCACTGAATTTATACTTCATTCGGGATATTGGTATTCTATAGATTTTTGAATTAAGAAATTCTTCTTCCAAAGGTTTATTCTGCATTGTATAACAAATCAGAGAGACTTCATATCCTGCTTTAACTAAACTTTCTATCTCATTTTCCACCCGAATGTCCGGTGGAAATTCACTTTCTAGAACCATTAAAATTTTCAATCAAACCTCTGCTTTAATAACAAAAAATATTCCAAAAGAAGCAAAAACTATATTGGGAAACCAGGCAGCAAACATGGGTGAAAGAACCCCATTATAACCCAGACTCTGACAAATCCTTAAAGCAGATAGATACAAGAAACAAACGAGTAAGCCGATGGCAAATATTATTCCACGTCCTCTACTGCGAGAGGAAGCGGAAACCAGAGGAACACAGAAAAGCAGAATTATCAAATTAGCAAAAGGAAAAGAAATTTTCAAGTTCAACTCAACCAATTCTCTGTTGTATTTCTCACCAACTTTTTTCAGTCTATTAATGTAATCCCGTAATTCGAAGAAATTCATGGACATTGGTTTTTTGGCACTCTTTATAAAGTCGATAGGAGTAACATCCACTTCTTCGATTGTTGTAGAATCAAATTGTTGGTTAGACTGTAAAATCCCATTTTCAAATGTGCGGATATAACAGTTTTCAAAGTGCCATTCATCATCTTCCCAAACAGCATTTGAAGCTGTAATCTTCCTTTGGATTCTGCCATTTTGAGGGTTATAAGTTGTAATATCGATTGTTTTCAGTATATTTCGATATCCATCAAAAAAACCAATGTAATAAAGATTATTATCTTTTCCTACATAATAAATGTGTGAACGCATCTTTTTATCTTCAACTTTCTGTCCTCTGATTTTTTCCTTATAAATGTATTGTCTGTGCTCCTCAGTCATTGGAAGCACAAATTCTCCGAGCAGCATAATAACAATGCTGAAGAAAAAACCAAACCAGAATAAAGGTGTAACCATTCTGACAATGCTTATTCCTGCGCCTCGAATTGCTATCGATTCATGGTATTTTGAAAGGATATTCATCAAAAATAATCCGCTTAAAAGCACAACAACCGGTGAGGTTAATAAAAAAAGATAAGGAAGCCTTAACAAAAAATACATCATCATTGATTCCATAGATGCTCCACGCCTTAATAATCTGGGCATTCTATCAAAGATATCAACAACAATGAATAAAACCGAAAACGCAATAATGATAATCACGAAAGTCCGGATGTACTCTCTTAAAATATATTTATCTAATATTCTCATTTTTTTAACCACAAAGACACTAAGACACAAAGTTTTTTCATTTTTTTATTTAGCCACGAAGAACACTAAGGTTCGCTAAGACTTCTCATTCCAATGCTCCTGCGTCAAAAGCAAATCCTTCCAACCCCGTTTTAGCTCTCGTCCCAAAACCCCAGCTTTGGGATAATTTTTCTCAAACCGGAGTATTCGAGCTATTTTTTTTCGTTTTGAAGATTTGAACTATCCTCTTTCCAATCCCTTTCAAATCAATGAACTTCATCTCTTTCACAGACCAGACAACAAGATAAATTCCTATTATTCCAAAAATAATATTGGAAATCCACATTGAAAGAAATGGAGAAACCAAACCTCTATCAGCCAGCTCTTCCCCACCTGTCAGCGTTCCATAATAAACCAGAAATACAAAAGAGCTGACGGAAAATGCCATTCCCACGCCGCTTGTTCGAGTCATCATTCCAATGGGAGCACCAATCAAAACAAAAATAAGGCAGGCAAAAGCAATCGCATATTTCTTATGAATCTCAACCTGAAACTGATGGATTCTCCTCTCATGATTTGTAATTTTATCATTTTTTATATTTAGAGAATTTTTATATTTTTTTAATTTTCTGTCCTTCTCTTTTTCAGGAAGTTCTTCAGTTTCCAGTTTTTCTATTTTCAAAATCAATTCATCGCGTTCTTGTTGAATCGATGAAACATCAGTTAATCTCTCATCGATTTTCTCCTGCATTGCTTTGGAACTTAGCTCGCGATCACCACGATAATCAGAACCGCCTTCTTTCATTTGATAACCCAAATCAGGGAGATTCAGAACGAATTTCTTGAATCTTCTAATCTGATATTTATCGGGATTCTTTGCATCTCGTTCGTGCATCTGTCCATTAAAAAGAGTTGCCGTCAGACTATTCCCTCCATCAGAAAGTTCTATTTGTCCGCGCTCAGCAGAAATCGTTAAAGGGAATTTTGATGTTTCTCTATTATAAATCAGAATTCCCAGCAGTTCATCATTTACACGCTCTTTTGCATAGATCGTATATTTTTCTAAGGTATTGAAAATTCCGGGCTTAATAGCTGTAACCGGACGTCGGTAATTTGCTTTTATCATCAAATTCTTAAGATTGTGATTCGTATCCGGTAAAACCTCATTATTGAAATAAACCATAAATATGGAGAGAAAAAGAGCTGCAATAACTGTTGGTCGCATCAATGTATAAATATTTATTCCGCAAGACTTGAAAGCAATTAGTTCATTATCAACGGAAAGTCTGCCAAAAGATAAAATCGTAGCCAAAAGAACAGCCATTGGAACAGTGAGAGCCAACATAAACGGAAGACTTAATCCGAATATCGAGGCTATTGAAATAACATCGAGTTGTTTCTCGATTATCAGATTCAAAAGATCGATTATTCTATCAAGCAGCATCACAAAAGTGACAACAATAAGTGAAACCACAAAAGGTTTAAAATTTTCTTTTAGAATATATCGCTCTAATATTTTCATCTTTCTTTTACCACTAAGGCTCTAAGACACAAAAAATATCCTTCATTCTTATTCCAATGCTCCTGCGGGGGAACGAGAAGTATCTTTTTCAGGGAATAATCTTTTTATAAAACGGTTAAGATTAAATTCAGTTTCTATATTAATACCAATAAGATTTAACAAAGGAACAGCTAACTTTATTTTATTTTCAATTATATCGGTATTTTTTATTTCATCGTAAATGACTTTTAATTTCTTGTCTAAATGCTGATCAAAATCAAGAAAAGTAGAA
>CAYWPW010000089.1:0-7654 GCA_964460095.1 uncultured Candidatus Cloacimonadota bacterium | reverse complement strand
CCTTGTTCAAATGCAATCTTAGTTACTCCAAAAATTCCACCATACCAGGTTGCCACCAGGGTTGCTACAAACATTGGTAACGTAAGTTGTCTTCCCATTAAAAGTAAATCTAAAAAAGCGAGTTCTTTATCCGAAGCTCCCTTCTTTTGTCTTTTCTTTCTGTATTGCCCATAAACAACTGCAGCTATGGTTAGGATCAGTATTGAAAAAAACACGATCCAATCCACTTTTGTTAAAATGGTTTTATAATTAATCGTTAAGTCAAAATTCAATTATTTAAACTCCTTTTTCGGCATTACCCGATAAGTCTAAGGGTCGCAAATTTACCTCTCAGCACTCAATGAGGCTCCCCTGTTATTTCTATTAAAATTTGAAGTATTAGTTTATAAGTCAATTTATTTCTGGCAAAAAAAATATTTGACACATTTTATCAATTTAATTTTCTGAGGACAGATTTGATCTTTAGAAAATTGCGCAACGATTTAGGGGTACTGACCGGAAGCTATCGGAAAGTTGAGATCATACCCTTGAACCTGATCTGGATAATGCCAGCGTAGGAAAAATTGGATAAAAATTTTAAACCACATTCCGGTTTTGCTGGCGTGTGGTTTTTTTTATTTTTTTTGACGCTGATGAACGCAGATTGATTATGAAAAATATTAATGCAAACATTTTATTTGCAATCTCTTTCCGAACTTTCCAGTTCGGAAGCAGAGAAAAGATATTTGTATGTAGGAGAAAAAATGAGAAAATTAATTTTAATACTTTTTATTTTGTTTATCACCATAAACCTGGCTTTTGCGGACACCTTGATGGGACAAATATTATCAGAAGAAAATGAGAAACCAATTCCTTCTGTAGTAGTAAAAATTAAAGATTTAAATTTATTATGCTACACGGATGATGAGGGAAAATTCTTTTTTAAGGATCTAAAGCCCGGGGAATATTCAATTTCTATCGAACGGATTGGGTATCAAAAAATTATGGTTGTTATTCCAACCTCACAACCAAATGTTATTTATTTGAAAATTCAACCGAGTCTAATTGAAGGAGTAAGCATTTCTGCAACTCGGGCAAAGGAAAGAGAAACACCTGTTACTTTTACAAATCTGGGAAAAGAAACCATCAGGGAGATAAATTACGGACAGGATATTCCTATGTTGATGAGCGAAGTTCCCAATGTTTTTTCATATTCTGAAGCTGGAAATGGTTTTGGCTACTCGCATCTTAAGATTCGTGGATTTGACCAGAAACGAATTGGAGTAATGATAAATGGAATTCCTCTCAATGACCCGGAAGACCACCAGGTTTACTGGGTTGATATGCCCGATTTCGCTGAAAGCACACAGGATATTCAATTCCAGCGCGGAGTGGGAAGTTCGCTTTATGGAGTTTCTACTTTCGGGGGTTCATTAAATTTGCAGACAAATAATCTCAGTGCTCCCAATCGAACAGAGATCTTTTCCAACTTTGGAAGCTATAATACTTACAAATACGGAGTTAAAACAAACTATGAAATCCTCAAAGATTACAAATTAAACCTGCGTTTTTCTCGAATAATCTCTGATGGTTATCGCGATAATTCTGCAACAGAACTGTGGTCATATTTCGCAAATCTTTCGCGAATCGGAGAAAGGTCTGTAACCGAACTGAATATTTATGGGGGAAATGAACTTACACACGCAGCCTGGTATGCTTCTTTGGAAAGCGACCTGGAATTGAATCATCAAAACAATCCAATTACTTATGATAATGAAATAGATGATTTTTCCCAACCACATTTTGAACTGCATCACAGCTTTTTCCTGAATAACAAAACTAATCTTAAAAACACTTTTTTCTATATTCGTGGAAATGGATTTTATAAACAATATAAAAATAATCGAGACCTATGGGAATATGGTTTAGCAACTGAACCGGATTCATTGGAAAGTGATCTTGTCCGTAAAAAAAATGTGACCAAAAATCATTATGGCTGGATTAGTCAAATTAACTGGAAGCATAAAAACGGTGAATTAACTTTTGGCAGCTATCTCAGTTTGTTCGACAGTGAACATTGGGGTGAAGTGGAAAAGCTTATCGATTTTACTCTTCCCGGATTTGAAAAGGATTTTGAGTATTACAACTATACTGGTGATAAAAGATACATCACATTCTACCTGAATGAAATGTACAGTCCTATCACCAACCTGAACCTGATGGTTAATCTTTATTTTCAGAAAATAAATTATATATTTGAACAGCATGAAGCAGGGAATTTTGAGGGTGCTTTCTTAAATTCTTACGAAGTAGATTATGATTTTTTCAACCCGCGTTTTGGTATTAATTATAATCTAAATGAGAATATAAACTTTTATGGCAACGTTTCCTTTGCACGGCGTGAACCTGCTGATGATGAGCTTTATAACCTCTGGAAAGGTCCTGATGATCTGGGAGTTATTCCTCAATTTAGTGAATCTGAAATTGTTACCAACGAAAATGGGGATACAATACGAGTTGAATGGAATGAACCATTAGTTAAAGAAGAAAAGCTCACAAATTACGAATTGGGAACTAACTATGACTCGGGTGTATTGAGTCTCAAATTGAATTTTTTCTGGATGGACTTTAAAAATGAAATTGTGGCTTATGATGAATTGGATGATGATTGGTGCAATATTAGGGGAAATGCAGAAAAAACAGTACATCGAGGTATAGAATTTTCCGGGCAATATTTACTTCCATATAATTTGATGTTTTCAGGCTCTTTCTCATATAATGACAATTATTTTGAAAAATTTAATCCTTTCACCGGTAGTGGAGATTATGATTATGATGGAAATAAAATTGCCGGTTTCCCCGATATATTGGCAAGCGGGAGATTGACCTATAAAACTGAACCTCTCCTTGTTTCAGCTCAAGTTCAGCATGTTGGGAAGCAATACCTGGATAATACCCAGAATGAAGAACGAACTATCGATCCCTTTCAGGTGGTGAATGCCTCTGTTATCTACAAGATCAAAAAAGTATTCGGAAAAGCTGATATCGAACTGAATTTAAGAATTAATAATATATTGGATAAAGAATACGAAACTGCCGGTTATTATGATTCTTGGGAAGAGGCAAATTATTATTTTCCTGCAGCGGGACGGAATTTTATGCTTGGTTTGAGAGTGGGGTTTTGATGGATTTAAGCGACTAAGAGGAAACGCGATATTGCGTACGGGTAGATCACCGATCTGCCCATTTTTCTGATGTTAATTCTCTACTTCTAAATCAAAGATTAATTCATTCTTATAGATTTTGAAAATCATATCCGGAAGATTAGTATATTCAATATTTCTTCTCTTGCATATTGTCGGAATTTTCTCTACAATTTTCTTGTCTTTGTTAATCGTTTCCTCTGAAATTAATATTATGTTAGGATTCTGAAGTTTCATTTCTTCACAAACAGAAATCAAATATAAATCAGCATGTTTTTCTTTGTATTCTTGTTTTAAAGTTTCAAGTTCCCAGTCTCCATATCTTCGCAAATTAATTAGTACTAAGTTTTCTTCAATCAATGGTTCAATTTTATCTAATAAATGTTCTGTATTATATTCGTATGGTTTGATTTTAGTTTTAATGTCCTGTGTATCTGGATTTCTTAATTCTTGAAGAACTTTATCTATAACAATGATTTCCTTATTTTTAATCTTAGATAAAATAAAGGTTTCAAGTTTATTATAAAGCTCACTTTTATCATGTTTATCAAAACAGTGGTATTTTACAAAATTAATAATACTATTTGAATCGATAACTAATTTTGTAGGCATTTAATAAATTACCGAATCAATACTTCTTTTATCACTGATGTGCAGAAAATCTCTTAATCTACTCTCGTTGATATTTCCTTCGAAATAATTGATTTTTACTATTTCTTTAAATAAATTTGATTCAATAGGTTTTGGTGGAAAGAAATCAATTTTCTGTTCCTTAGCTAATTCTCTTTCAAGTCTCCTTTTTTGTTCTTCTTCATGCTTTAGCTTCTCTAGAATCGATTTAATATCTTCAATTCTATTATCATAATCGGTTTGAGATATTTTATTTTCAATCCTCAAACGAGTATAAAACGCAGAATAGCTTAAATAAGTATTTTTATAAAATTTATGAATGACATCTTTATGGAAATTATTATTTGAATTGGTTTTGCTTAAGTTTACAAATTCTTGTTTGAAAGAATCGATAAGAAAATAGAAGGAGAACTCATGGCACCATTTTTCTATTGTATTTTTATTATTATATTCGTTGTCATAGACATCATCAATTTCTTCAAATTTTAAGAGATAGTGAGCAAGTTCATGAAAGAGTGTAAATATTTCTCGCCTTAAGAATTTCTGTCGTTTTATGACAATTATATTTGGAGTAGTATAAAATCCATTAAAACTCGCTTTATTTTTTTTATTCCAAGTTTCAATAAATTCGAAAATGAAAATATTTAAAGCTTCTAAAATCCTGATTGAATTTTTAAGAAATTCTTTTGGAGTGTTTACTTTTTTGATTATTTTTTCTTCAATCAACTTCTGCTCAGTTTTATTATACAAAGCTCTTACTTCATGCGCAACTTGTTTTGGGTTATCTTTTATACTATATGATGAGATAATTTGTTTTGGCGTGAAATTAATAAACTTGCATAATGTCTGAATTTCGATTTTTAATTCTTCATATTTTGTTACCATTTTTTTTGACTCAAAATCTAATTCTGAATTGAAAGAGTCTTTTCTAAAAAAAATACTACTTTGTTTAGGATCTGGTAAATCTCTTTTTGATATGTACCAGGTTAAACCTTTATTAAATGTTTTATCAATTAATTTGATAACGTTTAGTTCAACATCAGTTTTTTTAATTAATGCATGTTTTAGTTGGTTAGTTGTGAAGATTATTCTTTTTCTATTTCCGTGAATTAATTCGATGAATTCATCTCGATTTAAACTATACAAATTCATAAGATATGTAATTCTATTAGAGTTTAACTTAAATGAAATATTTTTGTTTTTCATTTCCTATGTTCTTTCTTCTTTTAAAATTCCTTTTACAATTTCGAATAAGTTAAACTAGTTTTCCCGTCAAGTATTATTCCTCTTCCACCACCCACAAAATTATTAATCTGTTTTCAACAGCAACAAATCAAATTTCATAATGTGTGTAATTGTGAATGAACCCGACTCGAGTTCATAACACCATATAGTTTTAAATAAAACAGAAGTGGAATGTTGTTTAATGTTCGGTGGTATATGTGTTATTTTTTATTTCTTTAATATTTATATCCCGTTCCAGAGTCTTTTTCAAGGTCAACATCTAAGGATAACACTATCCTGTTAACAAAATTAAAATACGACACCACCAGTGTTGCATCCAATATGGCATTGTCACCGAGTCCTGCTTTCCGTAATTGTTCAATATGATCAATTTCTTTTGATAAGCCAGGATTTAAAGTAAGAGACTCAGCAAACTCACACAGTCTTAACTCTCTCTCCACTAATTCAACTTGTAGATAATCTTTGCTTAATAAAGCTACTTTCTGTTCGTTTTTCCAATAATGGTTTAATGCCTCAGCATGATGGATTTGGCAATATTCACAATTATTACATACAGATACAATTACAGCTATCATTTCTCGTTCTGCACGGGAAAGTTCAGACTTACTGAACATTATTTCCAAATAAAGGTCAATGTGTTTTACAATGCTCTCAGGTCGTAAGCTTTGAATTGTGAAAACCTCAGCAAGCTTACCCCTTTTGTCAACTAATTCATCATAAATTTCTTTAAGTCTCCCTGATGCTTCCTCGCATTTTATTATTTTTATTCTAGCCATTTTTCTATTTTTCCTTCCTTAATAAAGTTGTCTAAATTATTGACAAAAGTATCGTGTTATCAGTAGTCAAGTTTAATGTTTTAAATTCTTAACTCGGCCCTTTGCTGTTAAGT
This sequence comes from uncultured Candidatus Cloacimonadota bacterium, assembly GCA_964460095.1. Lineage (GTDB taxonomy): Bacteria > Cloacimonadota > Cloacimonadia > Cloacimonadales > TCS61 > JABMPU01. Next base: position 1,708 of record CAYWPW010000089.1, on the reverse strand, counting down.
GAAGTCAATCCCAGCTTACAACCGTCCCAGTATAAAACGGTTGGATCATTCCGGGTTTCAATTCGATTAGAATAGCACCACTTTTATTGATACCTTTGGCAATGCCCGAAAATTTATCGAAATCCGTATCCAGTTCTACTCTTTTTCCTTTAAGAAGGGAATATCTATTAAAATATTTCACATCCAGTTTTCCTTCTATAAAATCTGGTAAATTTTCCGAAAATATATCAAATATTTTTCTCATCACTTCTGTATTATCTACATCAGTTCTCAATTCTCTTTGCAGAGATGTTGCAGTATTGGCAAGTTCATCTGGAAACACAGTTACATTGGAATTAAGACCAATTCCAATCAGGTGATATTTCCTAGCTGTAAGATGTTTTGATAAAATTCCGCAGAGCTTTTTATCGCTCAAATAAATATCATTTGGCCACTTGATTTTCAGTTTATTTTTCATCTCAGGAAAAAGTTCTATTAAAGCTTGATGAATACATATTCCAGTAAAAATCGTTAAATTGGATTCCACTGAAAGTCCATAAATGGCAGCAGTTATCCAGATTCCACCTTTTGGAGAAAACCAGGAATTTTTCTTTCTGCCAATTCCAGATGATTGCTCACAGGCAATCACCAGAAAATTTCCCTGAGCTTCATTTGTTTTGATAAGCTTTTCTGCACGCTTTGAAGTACTGTCTAATTTGTTGTAATAAATTACATCATCAAAAAAAGGATGAGAGAAATTATTCATTTTTTATCCAATAATTATTTTGTTTTGAAGCTTCGGAAAGAGCGGCAATGTTCTTTTTTCATCTTGGTGTCTTTGTCGTTATCATAAAATCAACATCGCATCACCGTAACTAAAAAACCGGTATTTTTTGGCAACGGCAATTTTATAAGCATTCATAATATTCTCGTATCCTGCAAAAGCAGAAACCAGCATCAAAAGGGTAGATTCCGGCATGTGAAAATTAGTTATCAAACCATCGATTATCTGCAATTCTTTTCCGGGATAAATAAAAATATCCGTCCAATGCGATCCAGAAAACAATTTTCCATCTTTAGCAAAACTCTCCAAGGTGCGAGTCGTGGTTGTTCCCACCGCTATTATTCTTCGTCCTTCATTTTTTGCTTTGTTAATCTTTTCTGCGACATTTTTTGTAACCTGACAATGCTCTCTGTGCATTTTGTGATCCTGGATTTTATCTGTTTTTACAGGTCGGAAAGTTCCTAATCCTATATGAAGAATAACTTCCAGAATTTCAACACCTTTTTCCCTGATTTTCTGCATTAATTCCCGGGTAAAATGTAAGCCGGCAGTTGGAGCTGCAACCGAACCTCTATTTTCTGCATAAATGGTTTGATAGGTTTCTTTATCTTTTTCGATGGCTTCTCTTTTAATGTAAGGAGGAAGCGGCATTTTTCCAAAATTTTCCAGGACATTCCAGAAATCTTCCTGCCATTCAAACTGAACAATTCTGCCACCTTCATCTGCATAATCAATAATTTTTCCGGAAAAATTATCAGAGAAATTTATCCTGGTTCCAACGCGTAATCTTTTGCCGGGTTTTACAAGGCATTCCCATGTTTTATCGGTTATTTGATTTAACAGAAAAACTTCAATTTTTGCTCCGGTCGGTTTCGTTCCAAAAAGACGAGCAGGAATAACCTTTGTTTTATTTAAAACCAAGACATCACCCGGTCTGAGAAAATT
>CAYWPW010000088.1:0-7662 GCA_964460095.1 uncultured Candidatus Cloacimonadota bacterium | reverse complement strand
AGGGATAATAATAACCCAGAGTATCGAACCCGGCATCTATTGCCAGGCTGCCTTCAATGAGGTGAAAATCTCCATTTTGTATATCTTCGAAAAGCGTTTGTGCTTGTAAAGAATCCACCCAGATATTACCACCACCGTCGATTAACGGATACTCCAAGGGAAAATCGATGATGCAATTGCGGAAAATGGGATTACCTGATACTCCAAATTGCTCCAATTCCTCATTACCAAAAAAAATACAATTGTCAAATGAATCACTAGCTTCGAATGCATACCTATTATTAATAGATAAATTGTTTGTGCATGATAATCTTTGGAATGTTGCACAAATTCCAATCCCATTTTCATTATTATAGGATATATTATTAAAAAAATCCACTTCACCTGGTCCATAAGCTGATCCATTATTTAAATAATTATTGTATATCAAACCTGAAGTTGTGAATTCCGTATTCAGATCACACCCCTCAAAATAATTATCACTGATCTCCACATAAGCATCATCAATTGCAATTCCATCATATCCGCCGATGAAATTGTTCTTTTTAATATAAAGAGCATTATTTTCTTCACCACCAAAAACAGCACCGCCATTGCCATCACAGTTTATGAATTCATTATTATAGATGTATGAGCCAAAATCCGATTCCATATCCGCATTAATTCCGTTTTCACCAAGAAAATAATTGTTTATTAAATATGTTGGAGTGTTATTGCTTATGGTAACATGTCCCCATGATACATCTGTTTTTAAAAAAGAATTTCCGGCTATTAATACAGGATTAGAGTACCCTGTAGGACTAGTTGCGAGCTTGATACCACCTGCTACATACCAGATATAGTTAGGACAAATACTATCTATATTATAAAAATTGTTATAATTTACTTCTAATCTTCCTACAGGTTTATCAATAAATACACCACATAGATTATCTATGAAATTACAATTTTCAACAATTGCTCCTTCATTGTAAATACTTATTGCACCTCGTGGAATTATGCCTAAAACTATCAACATTAATGCAGAATTCTTAAAATAACAATATTTGAAACTACTTAAATCAGCTTCTTCTCGTAGATAAATAATTCCCCAATGATAATATAACGAATCTTGGATTCGCGTAAATGTGATCGGCTCTTCTTCTGTTCCATTAGCAATAACCTTCCCATCAACCCAAAGCATCTTGGCGACATTTGAGCCATTATAATGAACAAAATAATCATTGATTGAATTCTCGTTAACAAGTGGAGCAGCATTGAATTTAACAATAGTTCCGGGCAAGATTGTAAGTGTTATATTATTATCAACATAAATGTCATCGATTACGTGATAGGGATTGTTGTTCGGACTCCAAGTTGTATCTTCCGTGAGGTGACCGCCTACTTCAATTGCATATGCAATTGAAAAAGCAGAAAGCAAAAAGCAAAAAGCAAAAAAGAAAAGAAACTTTCCAAAACCTCTTGCGAAGATAATCATGAAGATAGATTTCGGAAAGGTGTGATTGATCTGGATATGCATTATATCCTGCCTTTTAATTATCTTACAAACAAAGCGAATATCTGAATCAATTATTCATAGGTCAAGAGAAAGTATCTCTACCCGCATTCGAATGAATACGGGTAGAGAGATTGTTGCTTTGCTTCGAGTCGTCGTCATTCTTCCTTACGACTCGAAAAAGCACTTTACGGACAGACTATAATCAAAATGAATATTTGAGTGAGACTTGATTCACATAACCGAGATCGCCGTAAGAAATAACCGCATAATCGATAGTGTATTTCTGCCAGTTTATGCCAAAACCAAAAGAGAGTCCTGCAAAGGTTTCATGGTCTCCACCGGCTCGCCAATCTTTCGCATTAGATTTGTATCCGCATCTTAAAGCCAACATATCATGAATTTGATATTCCACACCTAAACGACCGGAGAAATCGAATTCCATTGGTTTGTAAATATCCAGTGTAGCAAAGAATTTTTCATCCGGATGATAACTGAAACCGGCAACAAAAAGCTGTGGCAGTTTTTCCTCATATTCGTTTCCGGTGTAATAGGAAAGCTGTTTACCAAGATTTTTGAGAGCGATTCCCACTTTCAGGTTTTTATTGGTGGTTTGATGTAAAAGCGCAATATCTACCGCAACAGCAGAACCGCCATATTCATCCAGGGATTCCTGCAGGTATTTTATATTGATTCCCAGATCCAGAACAGCGAGCACTCTGCGGCTGGCACTCACTCCCAACAAAACTTCAGATATTCCAAAAGTGCCGTCCGTTCCTGCATAATTGCCATTTGCATCTGCCAAAGTTCTGTCTTCTGTTGCAGTTAAGAATTGAGAGAAGGCAGCTAAAGTTGTTTTATCATCATATGGAAAAGCATAAACCACAGAGCCGCATTGAATGCCATCGAAATAGCTCATATAAGTGGTGGAAATTTCTTTTGATTGGATTTGTGATAATCCGGCAGGATTAAAAAAAACAGCGCTGGCATCATTAGAAAGTCCGGTAAAGGCAGATGCCATTGCAGCAGCCCTGGCAGAATAGTTCACTTTCAGGAAAGAAAATCCGCTTGTTCCTGCATCTTCGCTGATAGCAAAAACAGAGAGTGAAATAATTGCTATTAATATTAGAGAAAAACTAAATTTCATATTTTATCCTTTTTAAGATATTCAAAGCTTCTTCATTCGTAATCGAATTTAAAAGTTCATTCCTGTTTTGCTCATTCCTGAGAAAATTAGAAATCAAACTTAGAGCTTTTGTATATTCCTGCTTCATAGTTTCCGGCACAGCAATCATAAACACTATTCTCACAGGCTCGCCGTCAATTGCGTTAAACGGCAGTTCATTGTCAAGCAGATAAACCAGAATTTTCAATTCTAAAACCGCATTGGAACGAGCATGAGGAATAGCAACAGATTTTCCGATTCCTGTGGACATAAGATTTTCGCGTTCCATAACTGCTCTAAAAAAATCATCGAAAGAACTGATAATACCTTTCTCAAATAAAAACTCTGCCATTTCTGTTAAACAGCTTTTTTTATCGAGAGCATAATATTTCAATTTAATTAAATCTAATGAAAAAAGATCCATAACTATTCCTATTTTATAGCTTTATTCTGCTATCGAAACAAATCATTTATTTCCTTGACTTTAAAAATAGTCAAATTTTTTTTGTGACTCCAAAATTTAGGCATAAAAAAGGAGAGGTTTAATGTTATCAAAAAAAACAACTTTTAGAGCTATTGTAATTTTAGTTCTAGCGCTGCCATTCGTTCTGATTGCACAGGAAATTTCTAATGAGACGATCATTGCAGAATATGATGGTGGTAAGATCACAAAAGGCGAGCTTGAAGAACGAATCGAGAAAATACCTGCAATGTACAGGCAAAAATATTCTACAAATGAAGGCAAGGTCGATCTTCTAAACATGCTTGGCACAGAAGCAATATTTTATCAGGAAGCTCTATCTATGGGATTGGAAAACGATGAAGAAGTTCTGCAAAGAATTGATTTGCAGTTCAAATCAGCTTTCTACAATGAGTACAAACAAGATTTGATAAACCAATATATCCAGAAAGAAACAAAAAAAGAATATGAAAAACGACTTGCAGAGCAAGATGAAATAACTTACGATTCTTATGTTGTGAAAGCAGGTGATAATTTACGAAAAATTGCTGGTTTAGATTCCATCTATAATGATGCATCAAAATGGAAAATAATTTTTGAAAGCAATTCGGATAAACTCGAGTCTCCGGGTTTATTGAAAATTGGTCAAGTTCTGAGCATACCTCGCGCAAAAGAAGCTGTGGAAATCAAATTTGAAGAAGTCAAATTCGACGTGAGAAACACTATAACTCCGGAACAGCAAAGAGAAATGATCGAAAAGAAGAAGCAGGAATTATTCGCAAAATATAATATTAAAATCATCAATTCTATTCTCGATTCGGTAAAAATAGAAGAAGTGATCGAGCAGAAATATCCTGAAAATGAGAAGTTTATCTTAAGCTCAAATCCGGATCTGGAAAAATATCTGGCAGATTTTCTGGAACTGAATGTTAAAATTGCTCCCCAAAAAATTCAAAGATTGCAAGATGCTGAAGATTTGAAACGGATGGTTGAACAATCGGTTGAATATGATGTTTTCTATCTGGATGCTTTAGAGAAAGGATTGGATAAGAAGGAATCTCTCAAAGAGATGTCAGAGCAGATCAAGCTGAATATGATTTTGAGAACTACATACAATAGATTAGTTGTGGAAATCATCCCAACAGCAGATGAAGATTTAAAAAAATATTATGATGAAAACATCAAGAAATTCAGCACCAAGCCTTATAGAAAAATTCAGGCTTTTGTTTTTGAGACTGAGAAACAGGCAAAAAATATGCGAAAAAAAGTGAAAAAAGCCCTGAAGAAAAATGATGAGGAAACTATTGCCGGCATCATTGAAAATTCTGCTTTTCCTCAAAAGGAGGGAATAATAGATCATATTTATAATAATGATATTGTTCCCAGTTTCGGCAAAGATAAAGAATTCTGTAAAGCCATTTGGGATGCAGATCCCAAGAAACTCAGCAAGATTTCTCAAAATTCCAAGGAAGAGTTTCTTTTCTTTAAAATCCTGAAAGACAGCCTGGCAGTGGCAACACCATTCGATGAAGTTAAAGGCGATATCAAAACTACGATGGTAAAAGAGATATCAAGAGAGAATTTTGAAAACCTGAAAAAAGAATTGGAAGCAAAATATAATCTTAAAAAATATCCTGATCGACTTTTGGTAAAACTTACAGTAGAAGAATATTTCAATAAATCTGAAGAATCCCAGAAAAAGAGACGATTCAAAGATGCGATTTATTATTATGACCAGATTATCAAGTTCTATCCCAATAATGTTGATGACTACAAAGCAATGTTTATGAAAGGATTTTTGTATGCGGAAGAACTGAACGAGAAAGAAAAAGCTATTGAAATGTTTAATGAATTGCTCGAAAAATATCCTGAAGGAGACCTTACTGAATCTGCCAGATTTATGGTTGAAGAATTATCCGGCAAGACCCAGGTTTTTGAAGAAATTGAAGGAAACAAATAATTGAAATATTCGCAACGAACAAAACTGACTATATCTGCAAAAGATAAATTGTTCATTTTTGTTCGCTTTTGTTAGTTGTAAAAGGAGAAATTATGTTTTTTAATGGTAACGAGTTAAGACAAGTTTTTCTGAAGGCAAAAAAAGAACGTTTTGGCATTGTTGCTTCCAATGTAGTTTTTGATGGTGTTATTCGCGGAGTTCTTCAAGGATATGATGCTCAGAGTTCGGATGGGCTTTTGCAGATGAGTTCCGGAGCAGTAAAATACGCTGCTGGTAAAAGCAAAGATATTAATGTCGGTGCTCAAATGATTTCTTCCATGATTAAGACACTTTCGCAACAATTTAATAAATCCGGAGTTGGACTGCACATCGATCATGCTACCCCGAATTATTTTGATTTTGTTGTCTATTGTATCGAGAATAATCTTGTTTCTTCTGTTATGATAGATGCCTCCAAAGAAGATTTTGAGGAAAATATTCGCATCTCATCAGAAGTAGTAAAAATCGCACATAAACACGATATCCTGGTGGAAGGTGAGATTGGTTACATTAAAGGTTCTGAAGATGAAATCGTTTCCGACACAGAGCTTTACACCCAACCGGAAGAAGCCCTGGAATATGTGCAGAAAACCAATGTTGACCTTTTTGCTGCTTCAGTAGGTACGAATCATGGAGTTACAAAAGGTGCTCAGGTTACGTTGAAATTAGACCTTATCAAAGAAATTGATGAGCTGCTGGTCCAAAATGGTGTGGAAAGAGGAATCGTTTTGCACGGAGCTTCCGGTTTAACTGCCTGGCAGCAACAGAAAGCAATTAAAAACGGTGTTGTAAAAATAAATAAAGATACGCGTTATCAGATGGAAATGGCAATAGCAGTTCAAGCTTATTGGGAAAAAGAAAAAGATGCTGTTGTGAGACCGGATAACATAACTGAAGAAAAGTATGTCCAGGATAAATCCAGGTTTGATCCGCGTAAGTGGATGGTCAAAGCGGAAGATGCAGTTCAATCTGCTGTAGAAGAATTAGTAAAAATCACCGGAAGTGTCGGCAAATCAATTCTTTTGTAAAAAAATGAGTTCTGCAAAATGGAGTGTTTTTGTCATCCTGAGAAATTCTTCTTGCTTTTCCATCGAAGGATCTCCGCTTATAATGAGATTCTTCGTTAGAGATTACTCCGAAGATTTCCTCAGAAAGACAGCCTTTTTTCATTTTGCAGAACCCTTTAAAAAAATAATAAATTGGAGGAAGCGATGATAAACGTTGCCATCAACGGCTTTGGAAGAATTGGAAGATTAGTTTTCCGCGAGCTTTTTACACGCCAAGAATTTAACATCAAGGCTATTAATGACCTTACCGATGCAAAAACTCTTGCCCATTTACTGAAGTATGATTCGGTTCACGGAATTTACCAAAATGAGATTCGAGTTAATGAAAATGCGATAGTTGTTAATGAGAAAGAAATCACAATATTTTCCGAGCGCGACCCGGAAAAATTATCCTGGGAAAAGTTAGAAATTGATTTCGTGATTGAAGCAACCGGTGTATTCAGGACAAAAGAAAGTGCTGGAAAACATCTTGCTGCTGGAGCGAAAAAAGTGATAATCACTGCTCCTGCTAAGGATGAAGTCGATGCTACAATTGTGATGGGCGTGAATCATAAAACCCTAAAACCGGAGCATAAAATTGTTTCCAACGCTTCCTGCACAACCAATTGTCTGGCACCCTTAATGAAAGTTATCAATGATAATTTCAAAGTAAAATCTGCATTTATGACCACTATTCACTCCTACACAGGAGACCAGAGAATCCTGGATTTTCCGCACAAAGATTTAAGAAGAGCTCGTGCTGCCGCAGTGAACATCGTTCCCACAACTACCGGCGCTGCAGTTGCCACCGGCAAAGTTATTCCTGACCTTTTAGGAAAGATTGATGGTATGGCTGTTCGCGTACCCACTCCCAACGGCTCTTTGGTTGATGTTTGCATAAATATCGAGAATTCTGCTACAAAAGAAGATATTAACCTGGCAGTGAAAAAAGCTTCTCAAACATATCTCAAAGGAATTCTGGAGTATTCGGAAGAACCGCTTGTTTCCACCGACATCATCGGCAACTCTTATTCCTCAATTTTTGATGCAAGTGTAACTATGGTAAATGGGAACTTCATCAAAGTTTTAAGCTGGTATGATAATGAGTGGGCATATTCTGTTCGAATTGTGGATTTGATGGATTATATGACCAGATTGTAAAAAAACGAAATTATAATAAAGAATTATTAAAATTATTTCTTAGTTATTAATAAAAAAGTTTGACAAAAAATTCAATAAATAGCAAATAACGATTATAAAGTTATGAATATATTTCTGGAGATTAAAAATCGTAAATTTCGAAGAAGGAAAAATGAACTGTAAATATCGCAACTTAAATTTTTTTCAACCGTTAACATCGCAAACTGGTGAAATGATATTTAACTATCGAAAATTAAAGGGATGATATTGAATCATCAAAACTTGAAAAAAAAATAAAAAAGAAGGAGAAAATTATGAAAAAAGTATTATTTATTTTACTAGCAGCATTTCTAATCT
>CAYWPW010000087.1:0-7737 GCA_964460095.1 uncultured Candidatus Cloacimonadota bacterium | reverse complement strand
GAAAGACAGCCTTTTTATTAGATTCAGAATGTTTTAGTTGAATCAGTTGAACTGGTTGAATCGGAGAACGAACAGTTCTTATTAAGTCCGGTTTCAATCATTCAACTTAACACAAGTCCTACGTGCTTGTGTCAAGTTTCAGAATTGTTAATTGTTTGGCATTTTTAATGTTAAGAAATTAGTGTTAATTCGTGAAAATTCGTGGTAAAAAAGGGGAGCATATAATGATTGCTTTAATTATGGCGGGTGGAGTTGGAACTCGCTTCTGGCCTTTAAGTAGAGAATCCAATCCTAAACAATTCTTAAAAATCGTTTCAGATAAATCCATGATCCAAATGACAGTGGAGCGTCTTCTAAATAAAATCCAGATTGAAGATATTTTTATTGTAACAGCCAAATCTCAAGTAGAATTAATCAGAAAACACATTCCTGAGCTGCCGGAAGAAAACATCATAATCGAGCCTTTTGGCATGAACACAGCTCCTTGCATCGCTCTCAGTGCTTTATATCTCAGCAGAAAATATGATGCAAAAGAAACAATGATCGTGCTGCCTGCAGACCATTTAATCAAAGATGAAAAAGCTTTTTTGCAAAGTCTGGATATTGCTCTGAAATCCGCAGAAGATGAATATTTGGTTACTTTTGGCATAAAGCCAGATTATCCTGCCACCGGATACGGTTATGTGGAAGCTGAACAAGAAATCAGTAAAAACGTTTTCTCAGTTAAACAATTCAAAGAGAAACCGAATCTAAAAACTGCGGAAAGTTTCCTCAAAGCAGGAAATTTCTTCTGGAACAGCGGTATGTTCATGTGGAAAATCGAAACGATTCTAATAACATTTCAAAATTACCTGCCGGAAGTTGCGAGCCTTCTGCATGAAATCTCAAAGAAATGGGATGCAACAGGAACCTGTGCAGATATTTCCGATGAATATGAAAAGATGCCTAAATTGCCGATCGATATTGGGATAATGGAAAAGGCGGAAAAGCGAGTTTTAATTCCCGTTGATTACGGCTGGAGCGATGTGGGCAGTTGGAAAGCTCTTTATGATGTTTCCCAAAAAGATGAGAATGAAAACGTTCTGAATTGCGAAAATGAGATTATTGAAAGTAAAAATAATTATGTTAATTCAGATAAAATGGTAGCCCTTATCGGAGTGGAAAATCTAGTTATTATTAAAACAGAAGATGCTCTTCTTATTTCCTCAAAAGACAAATCCGAAGATGTGAAAAAGATAGTTGAGAAATTTAAAAAGGACAGAAAAGAAGAATTATTATAAAACTTGAATTAAGAAAGCTTTAGCCTGTCTTGACTTAATTTTTGAAAAAGCAGATAGAAAAAATACCGTCATTAAAATAAAATTCTTGACCAAACTTGTATTCAGTCTGAATTTAGGTCGTGGAGGTGAAAATGAAATACAGCGAAGCAATTAAGTCGATCAGTTACCTTAAAGCTAATGCTGCGAGAATTCTACGTGAAATTTCAGAAAATCATTCACCGATGATAATTACTCAAAACGGCGAAGCTAAAGCCGTGATCCAGGATATTAAAGAATATGAAGAGATGCAGGAAAGCCTGGCACTGCTGAAAATATTGGCAATGGGAGAAGAGTCGATTAAGCAAGGTGATTACAAAACTCTGGAAGAAGTTTTCGAAAAGATGGATAAATTGATCGAACATGACGAAGATTAACAAAATAATCTTTTCCGGAAAAGCTTATAAAGATTTACATTCTCTCTATTATTACATAAAAGAAAACGATTCCAAACAGGCTGCTAAGAAAATATATCATGGAATTCAAAAGCAATGTAATGCATTAGTACAATTTCCACAAAAAGGACATGTCCCACCAGAATTAGAAAGGATTTCTGTTTACAATTATTTGGAGATAAATTATAAACCATATCGCATCATTTATCGGATTTCAGAAGATACTATAATCATTTTCGGTATTTTTGATGGACGCAGAAATATGACCGATATTTTAACGAAACGGTTGCTAAGACAAAAATAAGTGGATGGACAAACTAAAGCATCGAAGAAGATGCTGCTGTTGCAATAAAACTTGAGTTAAGCAGGCTTTAGCCTGTCTTGACTTAAGTTGGTATAACATTCAACTTAACACAAGATCTTACAGACTTGTGTCAAGTTTCACCCAATCGTTCGCAAGGTTAACTTTCTTACAGGATAGGGACATGAAACTCGCTGTCATCGGCTCAAAAGAATTTACAGATTATAAAAAGTTAAAATCAACTTTAGATAAAATAAAAGATGTTTCCCAAATAATCAGTGGTGGTGCGCCCGGAACAGATACTCTTGCGAAAAAATATGCTCAAGAGAATAATATAGCTTTCCTCGAATTTCCTCCTGCTTTCCACAAATATGAAAAAGAGGCAAAACATGTTCGTGACAAACTGATCGTGGAAAATTGTGATAATATTATCGCCTTTTATGATGGAAAATGCGAAGGTACAAAATACACTCTTGATTATGGAAAAAAACTAAGAAAACCAATAATAATCATCGAAATCGTATAAGGATACTATTTACCGCAGAGTTCGCTGAGAACGCTGAGAAAGATATTATTACTAAAGGTAACCTTGAAAAGGTTCAGCAGGAAGATAAATCTTTTAAACCTTTTCAAGGTTTGTAAACATAGCTGTAATTTGATTAATATTCTGTTCTTCGCGTGTCTTCGTGACCTTTGTGGCTTAATGTTCTCGTATAAATTCCACAACAATTTCCAAAATAAATCTTGACAGTTTTAAACTAAATTATCGATATTAACGCTGTAGAGTTTGAAGAAAAAAAACCCCCCCCCCTGCGCTAGATTATTAACAAAATGATAAAAAAAGAGGTCGTCATGAAAAAGCAATTTTTGATTATCCTTCTTCTAATCCCAATTTTTTCAAAAGCTTTAATTATAAACATACCCGGTGACTTTCCAACAATACAGCAGGGAATTAACGCTGCAGTTGATAGTGATACTGTTTTGGTTCAGCCCGGAACTTATTTTGAGAATATCAACTATGATGGAAAAGACATTGTCGTGGGTTCATTATTTCTTACATTGCAAGATACAACCTATATTCCTCTAACAATAATCGATGGAAATAATAGTAACTGGCGTTTAGTATCATTCATGAGTGGCGAAACAGAAGAAGCAAAATTAATAGGATTCACCATTAGAAATGGTTATGGATATTATTCTACTTTAAGAGAAGATGCAGGTGGGGTAGGAATATATATCATAAATAGTTCGCCTTCCATTGAAAATAATATCATTGAGGACAACGGTTGCTACTGGTATTTAAATGGTTGCGGTATAGGAATTCAAAACTCTTCAGCAAAAATAAAGAATAACATTATCAGGAATAATGATGGCGCATATAATGGAGGTGGTATTTACATTTATCAGTCAAATGGTGTAACAATTGAAAATAATATAATTTATGACCATCTTACTCAAAGTGGTTATGGTGTTGCAAGTGGAGCGGGAATTTGTGCACTTAACTCAACAAATATTTTCATTGAAAAGAATTTATTATTCAATAATACTGTGGATTATGGTGGTGCAGGACATGGTATAGCTTTTGCAAACGGTAATTGCACATTAATTGGGAATACAATTTTTAATAATTCAAATACTTCTATTGGTAGTAGTATACAGATAAATAGTACTTCTAATTCAGAAATGAAGAACTGTATATTGTGGTCATCAGAGACATATTTTGGTTCACAAATAGCTACCAGTGGATTTTTAAATGTATCTTATTCAAACATAAAAAATGGTTTTACAGGAACTAATAATATTGATCGGAATCCACTTTTCTGTGATACAGCAAATAATGATTTCAATTTAACCTTACAATCATCTTGCATAAATTCAGGTGATCCAACATCTCCTTATGATCCTGATGGTACAATAGCTGATATGGGTTATTTCTATTTTGATATGAGTGACTACGGCAGCCTTTCCGGCTTGGTTACTCTTGAGCCAGGAATTGGCAATATGGATAATGTTACTGTCACTATAGACTCCTTTACAGTAATTCCCTTTTCAGATGGTTATTATATTTTGAATTTACTTCCTGGTTTTTATGATGTTACAGCAAGATTGGGTTTACATTGTACACAGACAATTAACAATATCGAAGTAATACAGGGTGAAATTACTTCTGGTATCGATTTTTATTTAGATAATTCTAACACAAATATTGTTATTGAAATTATTCAAGATGGAACAGGAGATTTTACAGTAATTCAGGAAGGAATTAATACAGCTATTAATGGCGATACAATTCTTGTTCATCCGGGAATATATTATGAAAACATCAATATCACAGATAAAATAATCACATTAGGAAGTTTGTTTTTAACATCTGGAGACAGCATATTCATTGCACAAACTATTATCGATGGTAATGATTTAGATAGTACTGTTAAATTTTGGGATATTAATGATACAACCTGCGTTCTCAATGGTTTTACAATCAGAAATGGGAATGCGATTATTAATGGAGGTGGGATATATTGTTATTATAGCTCACCTCAAATATTAAACTGTATAATAACAGAGAATTATTCTGATCCAGATGGTGGAGGTATTTATTGTGATCACTCTAATCCTGTTTTAATAAATAACAATATTTATAATAACAATGCTTACCACTCTGGAGGAGGAATTGCTTGTAAATACTCATCCCCGTTTTTAAATAATAATAACATTAATTGTAATTCAACGTATATTGGAAAAGGAGGTGGTATTTATTTCTATTATTCTTCACCTTCAATAATAAATTGTACTATTTCTGACAATATTTCTTTCTCTGGTGGTGGTGCAATATCATTTATGAATAGTAATGGTTATGCTTTGATTAATAATATTCTAAAAAATAACACTGCATCTTCAGGAGGAGGTTTGTATTTTCATGGTCAATCAAATGGAGTCGGAATAAATAATTTAATTATAAATAATAATACAACTTACAATGGTGGAGGGATTTTCATATCAAACTCTCATCCCGATTTAATTAATTGTACTATATCAAATAATATTGCCAGCTCAAATGGAGGTGGATTATTTTTCACAAACTTTAATCATTCCAATATTATTAATACAATCGTATGGGAAAATGAAGCTGAAACTGGTGACCAGATTTGTTTGAATAGCAGTAACTCTGATCCTAATTTTTATTATTCAAATATTGAAAATGGTTTTAATGGTTTTGGATTTACCGGTACAGCATCAATTGAAGATTATGACGGAGAATATGAAAACAATATCATGTTAAATCCATTATTTATTGAACCGGAAACAGGTAATTTCCATCTTTTGGAAAATTCACCTTGTATAAATGCAGGTACACCCGACACAACAGGTTTAAATCTTCCTGAATTTGATTTAGATGGTAATCCTCGAATTTCTGGCGATAGAATCGATATGGGAGCTTATGAATTTCAATTTGTTAATTTTGAGGAACAACTCGTAAAAGTAAATGAAGCAAAATTATTCCCAAATTATCCCAACCCCTTCAATCCAAGTACAACGATTTTGTTTTCAACCACCGAGAACACGGGGAACACGGAGATAATAATTTATAACATTAAGGGACAGATAGTGAAAACTCTTTTAAAGAATTCTTGTGAAAGCGGTAACCGCTCTGTTGTTTGGAATGGTGATGATGAATCTGGTAAAAAAGTATGTTCAGGAATCTACTTCTACAAATTAAAAACAGGAAAATATTCCAAAACAAGAAAGATGTTATTACTAAGATAGAAAGATAAATTAAAAAAAATATTATTGGAGGTCTTTATGAAAAAATTATTAATTGTTTTGTTTGCTATCCTGATCGTTAATTCTCTTTTGTCCCAAACCGATGAAATCTGGGATCTGCATTTTCAAGTTGATGTATCCACGTCATCAGGGTTATCGAGTCCGGCAGGAGCAGAAACAGACGGCACCTACTTTTATGTTTCTAATTCCCTTTCCAATGAAATAGCTAAGTTCGATCTTGCAGGAAACTGGATCGAGAACTTCTCGATAAACGGGCTATCCTTTGGCTTGCACGACCTAACCTATGACGGAACTTATTTTTATGCAGGAGACGGAACCACCAATACGATCTATGAAATGGATTTCTCCACACAAATGCTCATAAGTGCGATTAGTACACCTTTGCCTGTTCGGGCTATTGCCTTTGATCCTGACCAGGATGCATTCTGGGTGACTAACTGGTTTACAGACAATCTTTTCCTAATTGACAGGAATGGATTTGTTCTCAATCAGTTTATGTTTCCTATTAACCTGAATGGTTTGGCTCATGATTCCTATACAATAGAAGAACCCAATCTCTGGATATATTCGGGAATTTATACAGGTGGTGATGGAATCGTGGAACAGCTCAGTCTTCCTACAATGGCTCCAACAGGACTCTTGCATAATGTTTCCGAAGATTTTCCCGGAACTCATGCTGGTGGATCGTTTTGCACTGATGAACTTGATGAATATATTGTTGTGCTGGGAGGAATTGCCAAAGGAAATCCTTCTTATCTTTTTGGATATGAAGTTGGTTACACTCCCGAGGCATATGCTCCTGAACCGCCCCAGAATTTCACTTTAACTGCCGACCCGGGGGGAGCATTGGAAGTTGCAATAAGCTGGAGAAATCCATCTGTTAATCTAATTGGTAATCCTCTTACAGGATTTCTTGAAACACGATTATACCGTGATGAAATTCTTATCTACGTAGAGACTATGGCTGGGATAGGAGCACCTTGTACTTATACAGATTATGTTCCTTGTTCAGGAATGTGGTATTATGATCTAATAGTCTTTAGCGATTTCGGAGGTTCTTCTGTTTCGGATAGTGTGTGGGTGGGACCAGATGTACCGGATTCGGTCAATAATTTTTACGGTGAACAGACAGCTCCAAATCAGCTTTCCATAACACTCACCTGGGAAAATCCAACACAGGGATTGCATGGAGGACCTTTTCTCGACCCGATTGTGGGATATGACCTTGAAAGAAGTGATGGTACTCTCTTCATAATTTATGGTATGAGCAATGAAATAACAGACGATGCTATCGTTCCCGGAGTTTGGTATTATTATCTCACGCCATATAACTCAATTGGTGAAGGTGGAACAGCAAGGTCTAATGATATTCTTGTGGAAATCACAGGAATAGAAAATCACCAATTACCATTGACAGGTTACCAACTCTCAAACTTTCCCAATCCCTTCAATCCTGAAACAACCATTTATTTTACCGCAGAGAACGCAGAGGACGCAGAGTTAATGATTTATAATTTGAAGGGTCAGAAAATTAAAACTATTCCTCTCATCCTGAGCGGAGTCGAAGGACAATCTTCAATTCTTTGGGATGGCAGAGATGAAAATAATCTTCCAGTTGGAAGTGGTGTTTATTTCTATCAACTAAGAATTGATGGAAATTCGAAAGCAATAAACAAAATGATCCTGATGAAATAAGCTCGCATTTCACAGGATAAATTTTAATGAAGTAGGGACGGCTCCTGCCTGCCAAGCCGAAGTTGTACGAAGGCTGGAGCAGTCCGAAAAGTTCTCAAGGAGGAGACAATGAAAAAAAGTATTATATTTTTAGTACTTTTTGTTATTACTTTTTCGTTATTTTCACAAGTCCCGAATTACGAATTTATCGTTGAACCAACAGAAGTGATGGAAACAAAGTTAGATTACATGCCGGGAAATTTTA
>CAYWPW010000086.1:3454-7746 GCA_964460095.1 uncultured Candidatus Cloacimonadota bacterium | reverse complement strand
AACTCAAAAACAAAACTTCTTTGCATCCGCTGCTTTCAGAAACACCCGATGAAGGGAAAAAAGCATTTATCGTAGTAACTTCAGATAGAGGACTTTGCGGTTCGTTCAATTCTGCTTTAATTCGTGATGCGATGCACTATCTCGAAAAAAATGCTGATATCGATGTTATCTGCATTGGTAAGAAAGGTTTTGATTACATCAGGAAACACTCCTCAAATAAGATCATTGCTTCTTATGTAACTCTTTTTAATGAAATGGATTTCAGTATTTCCAAGGATGTGGCAGAGCAAATAATAAATTTATATTTAGACGAAAATTATTGTAAGATCGAAATTCTTTATAATGAATTCAAATCTGCTATTCAGCAAAATATCACGGTTAAGCAGCTTCTTCCCATTATTCCGCTTGAATCCGAAACGATTTCAACTCTGGATTTTCTTTATGAACCGGACGAAGATACAATAATCGAAGAACTGGGAAGAAAATATATTGATGTGGAAATCTGGAGAATCATGCTGGAATCTTCTGCTGCAGAACAAGGTGCCAGGATGACGGCCATGGATTCAGCCACTGAAAACGCTGCTGAATTGATCGATAAATTAACTTTGTTTTATAATCGGGCAAGACAAGCAAGAATCACCAAAGAGATAATCGAAATTGCTTCTGGAGCGGAGGCTATAAAATAATGAATATTCTCGGAATCTCTGCCTTTTATCACGATAGTGCTGCTGCTTTAGTAAGAGATGGAGAAATCTTTGCAGCAGCCCAGGAAGAGCGCTTTACGCGTAAAAAACACGACTTCAGATTTCCTCATAATGCCATCCAATATTGCCTGAAAGAAGCAAAACTGAAACCGATCGAACTGGATTTTGTGGTTTTTTATGATAAACCCTTTCTGAAATTTGAACGTATTCTGGAAACTTATCTCCAATATGCACCAATTGGAATTCAATCATTCATTAAAGCAATGCCGCTTTGGGTAAAGCAGAAACTCTGGATGAAAAGTATGCTCCAGGAAGAATTACAAGGTTATGAAGGTAAAATACTTTTCCCGGAGCATCATCAATCTCACGCAGCATCCGCATTTTATCCTTCTCCTTTTAAAGAAGCTGCCATCATCACAACTGATGGAGTGGGTGAGTGGACAACAACCAGCATTGGTTTTGGTAAAAATAACAATATCTCAATTTTGAAAGAATTACACTTCCCTCATTCCTTGGGATTACTTTATTCAGCATTTACCTATTTTACCGGTTTCAAGGTCAATTCAGGTGAATACAAAATTATGGGCTTAGCTCCCTACGGAGAACCAAAATACGTGCAAACAATCCTCGATAATCTGATGGACCTCAAAGAAGACGGCTCATTTAAACTAAACATGAAATACTTCAATTTCGCTGCCGGCTTAACCATGACCAACCGAAGATTCAACAAACTATTTGGATTGCGTCCCAGAAAAAAAGAAACTTCCTTATCTCAAAATGAAATGGATTTAGCTCGTTCAGTTCAGGAAGTCACGGAAATAGCAATGCTGCGAATGGCAAAACATGCCAAAAAAATAACGGGTGCAAAATATCTCTGTCTGGCAGGTGGAGTTGCCTTAAATTGTGTTTCAAACGGAAAAATCCTGAGAGAAAATTTATTTGATGACATCTGGATTCAACCTGCCGCCGGAGATGCAGGTGGTGCTTTGGGCGCTGCTCTGGCTGTCTGGTATGATTATCTAAATAATGAGCGAATAGCAGATGATAAAATCGATAAACAAAAAGGTTCTTATTTAGGTCCTGAATTTAATAATGATTATATTTTAGATTTCCTGCAAAAAAATAAGCTGCCTTTTAAGAAGTTAGATGATAATGAAATATTTGAAAAAGCAGCCAAACTTTTAACAGAAGAAAAAGTCGTGGGTTGGTTCCAGGGAAAAATGGAATTTGGTCCTCGCGCTTTAGGCTCCAGAAGTATTGTCGGAGATGCTCGCTCTCCTGCAATGCAGAAGAAAATGAACTTGAAAATCAAATTCAGAGAATCATTTCGTCCTTTTGCTCCTTCAGTTCTAAATGAAGAAGTTTCCAACTTTTTCGAGATAGATAGAGGAAGTCCGTACATGCTTCTGGTTACCGATGTTAAGAAAGAAATCAGACGTGAAATGACTGAAAAAGAAAAGACGCTTTTCGGTATTGAAAAATTGAATATTGTTCGCTCCCAAATTCCTGCAATTACTCACATAGATTATTCAGCACGTTTGCAAACTGTTCATAAAGATACAAATCCCAAATATTGGAAGATGATAAAAGCATTTCAGGATCTTACCGGATGCCCTGTGATTGTAAATACTTCTTTTAATGTTCGAGGTGAGCCGATTGTGTGCAAGCCCATCGATGCTTATAAATGTTTCATGAGAACGGAAATGGACTTTCTTATGCTTGGAAATTATTTGTTGGATAAGAACGAGCAGCCAAAATTCGTTGATAACATTGATTGGCAGGAAAAATTTGAACTGGATTAGCCAGTTATTATGATTTTTTTTTTACAAAAGATTTTTTTTAATTCGTGTTAATTGATGTTAATTCGTGGTTTCACTTTACAGTTAGGAGAGAAGATGGATAAATCGAAATTCAAAGATAAAAAAGAGTGGCGAAAATTTGGAATCGGAGTTGCCGCCATTTTATCTGTAATCGCAACCATTCAGCTTATTGTCGGCAAAGATTTATACCCTTATTTCTATGGCGTTGCTGCATTCTTTCTTTTTTTTGGACTGCTCCTGCCAATAATAATAAAACCCGTTTATATCTTATTTTCTTATCTTGGTCTTATTCTCGGCTGGTTTATGACCAGAGTTATTTTGAGCATTCTTTTCTATATTATTTTCACTCCTATTGGATTGATTTTAAAACTTTTCGGAAAGCATTTCTTAGACCTAAAGATTAATAAAAAAGCCGAAACTTACTGGCTCGATAAAAAAATAGAAACAATAAATAAAGTACATTTTGAAAGGCAGTTCTGATAAATAAGAGGATTTCTATGTCTAAAATTTCAATTATTAAAGAATTCTGGGAATTTTTAAAAGTACGAAAAAAATGGTGGTTAACACCAATAATATTCTTTTTGCTTCTGCTGGGTGCGTTGCTTATCCTCACTCAAGGTTCTGCTTTAGCGCCTTTCATTTATGCAATATTTTAAGATAAGGAAAACCTGAGTTTGAAAAAAAATCTAAAATTCTTCATTTTCTTGCTGATTCCCCTCATCTTTCTTCTCATCATTGGAGAAATTGGATGCAGGATTTACGACCATTTTGAAAAAAAGAATAAAACTTATCCGGATTTGAGTCATCTGGAACCATATTTGATGTTTTCACCCAAACCGAATCAAACAATAAATTACAAACACGGTGTATTAAAAATTAATTCTCTCGGATTTAGAGGTGAAGAAATTTTCCCCAACAAACCTGATTCAACCTACAGAATAGCTCTCCTTGGAGGTTCTGTTGGTTTTAACGGATATTCAGATTCCACAACTATTATCGGTTTCGTGGAGCAATTGCTCGAAGAATCCATCAATAAAGAAAAATATACAAATATTGAAACAATCAATGCAGCAGTGCCGGGTTATATTTCAACTCAGGAAATGTTAGTTTTAATTTTAAAGCTGGTTGATTTAAAGCCGGATTTAGTAATTATTTTTGATGGAGTAAATGACTGGTCTCCATTTTTAACCGAAACTCGAATCGGTTATCCTGTTTTATTTTCCAACCTTGAAAAGGCAGTTGCTCCTTCATCGTTCGCAAAAGTTTTTAATGAGACGATTCAACTCAGCAGTTTTTTTTCTCATTTTAAGAGATGGACCCTTTCTATAGTTAATTTATCTAAAAAAAGGGCTAAGAAAATTCTTCCAGCCAAAACAGTGGAAGAATTCAAAATCCAGTCAGGTTTAAAAATGTCTTTTTCTGAAGAGAAAAAGCAAAAAGCAATAGAACTTTATGTTAATAATCATATGAAAATGGAGAAAATTTGCCAAAGCTACAATATAAATTGCATTCATATAAACCAACCAAATGCTGTTAGAAAAAAGCACCTGACAAAATTTGAACTCGATGGTTTTAATCATACTTTTGGTAGCGAAATATTTCTGATGGAGTCCGATGCGATTGCAAAAATGAATATTTTTAAAAAAACAGATTCATTTTTATTTTATGATTTCGGAGATATTTTTGATAATGAAAAGGGAACTGTTTTCAGAGATTTCTGTCATTTTAAGGACACAGACTATGCAAATCTTGTAATTGCTGAAAAAAT
>CAYWPW010000086.1:0-3354 GCA_964460095.1 uncultured Candidatus Cloacimonadota bacterium | reverse complement strand
GTTGATGTGGAATTTTCTGAAGGACAATTACCAGCGATTCATAATGCTTTAAAGATCAAGCGAGAAGGATATCCGGATTTGGTTCTGGAGGTTCAGATGCATCTTGGTGAAAATAAAGTCCGAACTGTAGCAATGGATTCCACTGATGGACTTATCAGAAACCATAAAGTTCTCGATACCGGCGGACCAATAACCGTGCCTGTGGGGGAAGGTGTTTTAGGAAGAATCTTAAATGTTATTGGCGAACCCATTGATGAACAAGGTCCAATCGAAGCTGATGAGAGATTTCCCATACACCGTCAAGCTCCTGCCTTTGAAAACCTGCTGACAGAGGACGAGATCCTGGAAACGGGAATCAAAGTTGTGGATCTTATCGAGCCTTATTCCAAAGGTGGAAAAATAGGTCTTTTCGGTGGAGCAGGTGTTGGTAAGACGGTTCTTATTCAGGAACTGATCAGAAATATTGCCATTGAACA
The DNA here is from genome assembly GCA_964460095.1 of uncultured Candidatus Cloacimonadota bacterium. GTDB lineage: Bacteria > Cloacimonadota > Cloacimonadia > Cloacimonadales > TCS61 > JABMPU01. The sequence continues at coordinate 2,878 of CAYWPW010000086.1, read as the reverse complement.
TGGCGGATTTTCGGTGTTTTCTGGCGTTGGAGAAAGAACGCGAGAAGGAAATGACCTTTGGCTCGAAATGAAAGATTCAGGAGTGATTGATAAAACTGCTTTGATTTTCGGGCAGATGAACGAACCTCCCGGAGCTCGCCTAAGAGTTGGATTGACAGGACTTACAGTTGCCGAATATTTCAGGGATGTCTCCAAAAAAGATGTACTTCTTTTTATCGATAATATTTTCCGTTTCACACAGGCTGGTTCAGAGGTTTCTGCTCTTTTGGGAAGAATGCCTTCTGCTGTCGGTTATCAGCCTACATTGGCAACGGAAATGGGTGAGCTTCAAGAACGAATTACTTCCACAAAAGACGGCTCAATTACTTCTGTTCAGGCGATTTATGTTCCTGCAGACGATTTGACTGATCCAGCTCCGGCAACCACTTTTTCTCATCTTGATGCCACTACTGTTTTAGATCGAAGAATCGTTGAATTGGGAATCTATCCTGCTGTTGATCCTCTGGATTCTACCAGCAGAATTCTTGATCCGAAAATTATTGGTGAAGAGCACTATTTTATTGCCAGAGAAACTCAGAGAATCCTTCAAAAATATAAAGATCTTCAAGATATAATTGCCATTTTGGGAATGGATGAACTTTCCGAAGAAGATAAATTAACCGTAAACCGAGCTAGAAAATTAGAAAGATTTTTCTCGCAGCCTTTCTTTGTGGCAGAGGAATTCACAAACACACCGGGTCAATATGTACCTCTCAAAGAAACCATCGAAGGTTTCAAAGCAATTATCAATGGAGATTGCGATAAATGGCCCGAACAATCTTTTCTTTATGTAGGAAACATTGAAGGTGCTGAAAAGAAAGCTAAAGAGTTAATGAAAAATGGATAAAATTCATTTAGAGGTAATTCAGCCGACGAAGACAAAAATCAATGAAGATGTTGATCACGTCATCATTCCGGGTGTGGAGGGTGACATCGGAGTTTCGCTGGATCATACCCCTCTCATCACAAAAATAAGAACCGGGGTTCTATTTCTTTACAATGGCTCAAACATCGAAAAATATGCTATTCATGATGGATTTGCCACCATTGAAAACAACAACGTAAAAATTGTCTGCGAAGTTATTGAGAAATTTTCTGAAATAGATGAAACTCGGGCTTCTGCTGCCAAAGAAAGAGCAGTAAAACGCCTGAAAAGTAATGCTGAAAATATCGATTTCAGAAGAGCGGAATTTGCACTTAGAAAAGCTTTTGCCAGATTAGATATTGCTAAAAAATAGAAAAATCTCCATCTGCTAATTCTAATTGGAAATTAATAATCAATGACTTTTCCTAATAATTAAAATAACCAAATTATGTTCAAAACAAATAAAGAAATCAAATTCTTAATATTTATTTTAGCAATTTGTGTTTTCTCTTGCACTTCAGATGAAAAGAGTCTTCCGGAAAAAGGAGATTCATTGCAAATACATCAGGAAATACAATCTGAAAATCCTAAACCGGAAGTTCCTGAAATCCGAGATTCCATCCAAATTCCAGAAATAGAAATACCTGATAAAATCCCTTATCCGGATTTTACTCGCGGCATATATTTAAGTGGTTTTACAGTTGGATACAATAATTATGAAGCGATTTTAGATAGCGCAGAAGCTACTGGAATAAATACGGTTATCTTTGATTTGAAAGATATGAAGGGAAATATTTTCTTTGCTCTGCCGGAAAATGATCCCATCAGGAAAAAGAGAATTTCACCCATCATCGATATTCCGGATTTTGTGAAGACTCTTCATAAAAGAAATATGCGGGCAGTTGCCAGAATTGTGATGTTTCATGATAGATTCTTAGCAAAAAGAGATTCTTTAGTTCGTCCTCATAAATCTGATGGAACTGTCTGGCAGGAAAACAGAAAGGGAAAACCTTCCTGGTTGGATTCATCTCATCCTGATGTTCAAAAAGAATTGTTGAGGATAATCGAAGTAGTTGCCAAAAAGGGTGTTGATGAAATCCAATTGGATTATATTCGTTTTCCAACTCAAGGTAAGATTTCCGAAGCAATTTTCCAATTTCAAAAAGAAGATTCTTTGTTTGCGATTGCAGACAGCAACTATGTTTTCAGAACTAAGTCCGATATAATCGAGGAGTTTGTTAAACAGGCAAAAGAAATCTGCCTGAAACACGATGTTACTTTAACCGGAGATATTTTTGCGATTGTTGCCTGGCAAAGAAAAGTTGATATTTCCAATACAGGACAGAAAATTGACAAGATGACAAAGTACCTCGATGCGATTCATCCTATGATTTATTCTTCTCACTTTTCAAAAGATTTTGGGCTCAGAGAAAAAATTTATGATGAGCCTTATTTTATTGTTTTTAAAGGTACGAAACTAACCCAAAGATATTCCCATGAAAACTGCAAAGTTATTCCTTATATTCAGGCAAACCGCTGGAAAGTGAATTTTAAGCCCGAATTTATTTATGCGCAAATTCAAGCCGTAAATGATTTGAATGCAGACGGTTATATCCTCTGGAATGCTGCAAACAAGTATTTCGATTCGTTTAGATGGATTAGAAAAAATCAAAATTTATGAGGATCTAACTCAGATTCTCAATTAATACTCAGCAGCTTGTCCTTCTACAGGCAAAGAAAAATGTGACTGAACAATAACCCATTTTCCATCCCTTTTTTCAAGAACACCAGTATTTCGTCCGTTCTTCAATTCTCTCTTCTCTTCATTCACAATTAACTTAATATCCTGAATTTCGGTGAACCAAGCCACATCTCCTGATTTGCCAATCCTGATTGTTCTGTTTGAGATTTTGTAAGTTACTTCATTAAAAGATGCAAACATTTCTATGAGGGATTTTTCCAAATCCTCCCATC
>CAYWPW010000085.1:0-7780 GCA_964460095.1 uncultured Candidatus Cloacimonadota bacterium | reverse complement strand
CAATATATTTTTATTTTTTATCATATTTTTCCAACAACTTCTGCTTTATCGCATCAAGCGGATATGCTTGTTTCATTCTCAACTTGTCCTCTCGATAAATCGGGACGGAACTTAAGACAAGTTTCGGAATATTTTTCATAATTTTTGTTCCCCCTTTTTAGAGGAAATGTGATGGTGCCGAAACCAATGTGAATCTTCTTGATAACCATTCTTAATTTTTTTGTATAATTTTCTTAGTTCTTCAATTCTGTCAGACAGCTCAACCGGGTTTCCTGTAATAAAATGATTCATAAGTTCACCGTTCTTATAAGTAATTGTAAAGCCGAAGAGTTTCTCATTCGGTTTATCTATAAACTCACTTAAAAATTTAATATTATTACTCATTTTATCTATCATTTCGGCACTCCTGTTTTTTCAAAAAAATCTAACAGACGCTGATATATACTAACAATTATTGTACCAAACTCAGCAGTAAAAATGTTTGTGTTCGTAACCTACATTAGAATAAAGAGATAGAGAATGCGGAGGATTGCAGCTTTTTTCAAAAACATAAAATGCTTGACCGCAAATTGCATTATTGCAATTCGTATTTGCAATAATTACGAAATCGCAAGAGGGATATCCTCACCCAGATCCTCTCCTGTGAGGAGAGGGAGAAAAAGAATATGTGAGAGAAATCTTCTTGCGTTTCTACGTTTCCCTTTTCTTATTAAAAGGGAATTGCAAGGGATTTAAAACACAGAAATTAATTCAAAGAGGTATGAAGTGGGAAATTTAGAGACAAAATTATCAGAACTGAAAAAAGCAGGTAAGATTGATAAATTCAGGATTTATGTAGAAATATTTAAGATATGTTTTCAAGAACGCAACCGAGATATATTTATCTATTTCGAAAAATTCATCAAGGCCTGGCGGGAGTATTTGGAATTTGATGACAGTCCTGATAATAATTTGAAAGAGCATTTAGGAAAAGCTTTGAATTTAATTTTCTTATTTATCAAAAGAACAAATAATATTGAAGGCTTTAATAAATATTTTCCTGTTTATGAAGAATTTGAACATTTCATCCTGGATAAAGTAGTTAAAGCTACCCTTTTTCAGTCATTTGGTTATATTTACTGGTTGCAGCAAAATACTGAATTAGGCTTAAAATTCTTAAAACAATCTCTGGAATTGATCAATGAAACAGACGATGTTCTTTCCATACCAAACAGATATACAAATATTGGTTATGTTTATGAAGATTCCGGAGATTATGAAATTGCCGAAAAGTATTATCTGCAGGGATTGGATTATGCAAACCGGAATAATTATCAAAAAGCAATGCATATGGCTCTGGCTGCTCTCGGTCGGTTAAAGATGGCAAGACAGGAATATAATGAAGCAATTAAATATTTTACAGAAACATTGAACCTGATGGATGGCAATGCCAAAGATGATAATCGCTTAGCTGCGATCAATAATCTCGCTTGCTGTTATATTGGTATAAAAAATCACAAAAAATCATTGGAATACTTTAATCTTATGCCGTTAAAATGGCTAAAAGATAATGATCCTCAATTTTATTATTCCACTCTCATAAATATGGCGATAAGTGAAATTTCTTTGGGAAAACATGAAACTGCTGAGCAAAAACTACAGATATCTTCTGAGTTTGCCCAAAAAAAAGCAGAACCTTTAATTTTGCAAAATTGTTATACAAATTTAGGCATACTTTATACGAAATCCAATAAATTAGATAAAGCAATTTCTATTTATCACAAGCTCATAGACATAGCCCAGACAAATGAAAACAAACAGCAATTAAATAACTACTACCAGTTTTTAGCAGATGCATACAAAAAAAACGAACAACCTGACCAGGCAATAATCTATTATAAAAAATCGCAGAAGTTGTGTATCGAACAAAATTTTACCCGTAAATTAATATCTGTATTACGATCTCTTTCCGATTGTTATTTCAGCATTGATCAATCGGTAAAAGCTTATAAAACACTGAAGAAATATGTTGAGACAAAAGATAAATATGAAGAAGATTTAAAGAAAAAAGAAAATAAGAAAAGTAAAGATAAAATCTACGAAGCAGGAAGGAGCAGGCAATATAAATTTAGTGAAGGACTTTCTCTTATCTCAAAAGAGTTGAATGATAAAATAGGATTTCAAATTATCGGAACAAGTGCCGTGATGGATAAGATCATTCAGGAAGCATTTCTTGCTTCCCGCAGTTCGGAAGCAAGCATTTTACTCTTGGGAGAATCGGGAACAGGAAAGGATCTGATTGCAAAATTAATTCATTATGCAAGTATCCGTCACAAAGGACCTTTCATTGCTGTGAACAGTGCTGTTTTTAGTGCAGGACTGGTTCAGAGTGCTTTGTTCGGACACAGAAAAGGTGCCTTTACCGGAGCATCTTATGATCATATCGGATATTTTGAAGAAGCTCATAACGGAACGATTTTCTTGGATGAAATTTCTGAAATGCCTTCCGACATTCAAGCAAATTTACTTCGCATATTAGAAAATAAAGTAGTTAAACGATTGGGAGATAACAAGTATCGTGAAACGGATTTTCGTCTGATATCTGCCAGCAATAAAGACATCTTTTCTTTGATAGATCAAAATAAATTTCGGTTTGATCTGTTCAACCGCATCAACACAATAGAAATTCATATTTCTCCTTTGCGAGACAGAAAAGAAGATATTCCGCTTTTAATCGAACATTTTTTCAATGTGATTTCTCAAAGGTTACAAAAGAAGCAACCCGTTATTTCACAGCAAGCTATCAATATGCTCTGTGATTTCGATTTTCCTGGAAATGTGCGGGAACTTAAGAATATTATCGAAAGATTGATCTTGTTCAATAAAAACGGTAAGATAAATAAGGAAGATGTGTATTTTTTAAATTCCGGTCATTCTAAAGAAATTCAAAGTTTTAAATTGGAGAATTTGAATATGGCAGCCAATGAGAAAATACTTATTGTTGAAGCCTTAAAAAGAACTGACAATGTGCAAGTTGAAGCTGCAAAATTATTGGGGATTTCCACTTATGCTTTAAATCGCCGCTTGAAAAAGATGAAGAATTAGGTGTTGATAGGTTTATATTCTCTAATCTTTTCAAATTTTTTTTCGGTTCTCGGAGACATTTTACCACCTCCATTTTTTCATCATCGGATATTCGTTTTCCTAATTTCCATCTTCATTTTTTAATATTTTTCCAACAACTTCTGTTTTATTGCATCGAGCGGATATTCTTCTCCCATAATCACATAATCGAAGGCAATTCCATCCAAAAAAGCAGCAAAGAGCATTACTTCGATCTGAATGTCCATTTCACTCATTTCGTTTCCGAATAATTCTATAAAAATACCCATCAAGAGAGGTCCAAAGACCGATTCATAATATTCTTTGAATTTGGTGAGTTTATGTGAAAGCTCGGGTTGGGACATTACGTTTTGGTATAGTTTCCAGAACGGTAAATTATCTTTCAGTGATCGAGTAAAATTATTGAGCAATTTTTCCAATTTCTCATGAGCAGAAATTGCAGTTTGATTTATTCCCACCATCTCGTCGAAAAATTTAAATCCCTTCATAAAAACAGATTCCAGGAGTTCATCTTTACTTTTGAAATAATTATAGATCAATCCTTTGGAAATCCCGGCGGCTTTTGCGATCATTTCAATGGATGCTTTATAATAGCCATGTCCGGCAAAAACTTCCATTGCTTTTGTGATGATCAGATTCCTTGACTTCTCTCTCATTTCTGCAAATTTTTCCGGTGTTCTTGGTGTCATGATAACATTCCTTTTTTATAATTTAACTATTGACCGAATAGTCAGACAAAGTATTTTCTGTCGAGTTTTTTCAGATAATTCCATGCATATTTCGGAAAAAAGAATGTTCAACTTCGAAGGGTGAAAATCTATCTTTGCCAAGGCTGCACCAAGACAGGTGAACGCTAAGATGAATGAAAAAGGAAAAGGTTTTCAAAGTGAATTTATTTTTCACAGAAAAAAAAAAAGGGAAGTCAATCGACTTCCCTTTCCTATTAGTATCGCTTTTTTTCTTTAACTCGAGCAGCTTTACCTTTGGCTTTTCTGAGGTAAAAGAGTTTTGCTCTTCTCACGCGTCCAAATCTCACCACCTCGATTTTATCGATATTAGGTGAATGTTGCGGGAAAATTCTTTCCACACCAATTCCACCGCTGATTTTTCTCACAGTAAAAGTGGCGGAAATCTGCATCCCTCTTTTTTGAATAACAATACCCTGAAAAACCTGGATTCTTTCTTTGGAACCTTCTTTGATTTTGTAGTGGACTTTCACAGTATCACCGACTCTGAACTCCGGTAAATCAGTTCGCATTTGTCCTTTTCCCATTTGATGAACTAGATCCATTGTTCCTCCTTTATTTTTCGGAAGAAAGCCTATCCAGAACAATAGCTACAGCACTTCTAACAGAAAGGTGATTGTAATTTCCAACACCTTCAATTGGTTCTAAAACGAAATCTGCAAGTTTATGAATTTCTTTTGTTAAACCGTTTCCTGTTCCAAAAAGTAAAAGAACAGGTTTTGGGATTTTTTTATATTTTTTAAAACTCAACTGGTTTTTTAGTTTTGTAGCTGTTGTTGAAATGATGAGAGGATGAACTTCTTCCTGATTTTTTATCTTTTCAATAACAGATTCAATGGTTTCCGAGTATTCAATTATAGATAAAGCATTAACCCTGTCCGGATTATAAAAATCTGCAATTTCTGTTTTCCAGAATTTGAGGACTCGTTCCAATAGTTTTTTCTGTGTTTCCAAAGGGTTGATAATGAAGAAACTCTTTACTCCGAAAGTTTTGCAGCTTCTGGCAATATCGTGAATATCAAGATTGGTTATTGATGTGGTTACAACTTCTTTAAATTTGTTGTAAACAGGATAGTGAACCAATCCGGCATAAAGATTCTGTTTCATTCATCAATCTATTTCAAGAAGGTCAGGTCGATTTTTTCTGGTGATTTCGAGAGCTTTCTGTTTTCTCCATTCTTCGATTTTCAGATGATTTCCCGAAAGAAGAACTTCTGGAACTTTCATGCCTTTGAATTCCGGAGGTCGCGTGTAATACGGGCAGCCTAAAATTCCGTTTTGATGAGAATCTGTTAAAGCAGATTCAATATCACCCAGAACGCCTTCCTGCAATCTTGCCAAAGCATCAATCATAACCATGGCAGGAATTTCACCACCGGAAAGCACATAATCACCAATTGAGATTTCGTGAGTAACGAATTTATCGCGAATTCTTTGATCGATCTCTTTGTAATGACCACACAGGAAAATCATTTCAGGTATTTGGCAGAATTCATGAATAATGCTTTGTGTAAGAATTTTACCTTGAGCGGTAAAATAGATCACCGGAATATCTTTCCCTCTCTGAACATGTTCGATAGCAACGAAAAGAGGTTCAGGTTTCATCACCATTCCAGGTCCGCCGCCATAAGGATAATCATCTGTGGTGTGATGTTTATCAGTTGCAAAATCCCTGATATCAGTAATGTTTACACTCAGAGCTTTCTTTTGGATGGCAATTCCAATCATACTTTCAGATAGGAAGTTTTCGAACATTTTCGGGAAAAGAGTCAGGATGTCGATTTTCATAGCTCAAGTAATCCTTCGATGTTTTTCACAAAAACATTTTGTTTATCTTTTTTAGAGATATAGAATTCTACATCTGGAATCATAATTTCCTTTCCATCTGAAAGCTTAACAATATGAATTTCATGAGCTAAGGTTTCGAAGATGTCCACTACTTTTCCAATTTGATGATTTTTGAAAATCACAAATTTATCAATATCGCTTTCCGAATCAAGTTGTGCAATGACTTCTTCCACATCAGTATTAGAAAGCATCACCTGAACTTTTCCAGCTTTGGCAGCTTCTTTCGTAACTTCAGTTTCATCAAACCGGATTTTCAGTTTGTTCCCTTCAAGTACTTTATCTATAGTCACATATCTCACTCTATGATCTGTAAAGACCAAAAATAGATCTTTTAAATCTAAATAAAACGGTTGGAAATTTCTATTTTTTTTAAATGAAATAAATCCGTTCTTATCGATAGAATTTCCAAGTTTCCCTATTGGGATTAAATCTGAAATCTGCATTTACTCGATAATTTCGAGTACAGCTCTTTTTCCTTGTCTGGCAGAAACAGCATTAAGAATTGTGCGAATTGCACCAGCAGTACGACCGCGTTTTCCAATCACTTTTCCAATGTCGGTTTTGGCAGTTTTCAGTTCATAAATGATGATTTTGTCGCCAACGACTTCTGTTACATTGATAGAGCCAGGATCATCAACGAGAGCTTTAACGATGAATTCAATCAGTTCTTTCATTATCCACTCCTTTACTTGGTTTTGTTTCAGGATCAGTTTCAATATCCTTTTTCTCAAATCTCAGGTTATGCCATTTTTCCAGGACGCCTGCTTTTTTGAATAAAGAACGTACAGTTGCGGAAGGTTGAGCTCCGACTTTTAACCAGTTTATGGCTTTTTCAATATCAATCTTGCAGGTTAATGGTTCTGTTTTGGGATCGTAATATCCCAAAGATTCGATGTATTTTCCATCTCTTTTTTTGCGTGAATCTACAGCAACAATTCTGTAAAAAGGCTTATTTATAACTCCCATTCTCTTCAGCCGAAGCTTTACCATTTCAACTCCTTACAATAATATACAATATTTCGATTGGATTTTTTTTTACCCGACTTTATCGTCAAGCATTATTTTGAGTTCATTCTAAAAACTCTTTACAAATTTTTGAACTGGATCAGGCAAATTTATAGCTTCCAAAATGTTCCTCTAATCAGCTTTATTTAAATTACTACAGTTTTCCATCCGTGACAATCTGTGAAAATCCGTGAGCCATTATTTTTTATAAAGAACTATTATTTTAGAAAGGTAAATTCATTCCTTTCATAAAATTTGGATTCTTAAATTGCTTCATCATTTTTTTCATCTGGTTGAATTGCTTGATCAATCTATTTACTTGTTGGATGGATGTGCCGCTTCCTTTAGCGATTCTGTAGCGTCTGCTGCCATTTATTAAAAAAGGTTTTTCTCTCTCTTCCGGTGTCATGGAATAAATGATAGCTTCTACATGTTTGATTTCCTTTTCATCTACTTGCAGGTTTTTCATTTTGTTCATTCCCGGTATCATTCCCATCAATTGATCAAGCGGGCCCATTTTCTGGATTTGCTGAAGCTGGCTTAAAAAATCGGAAAAAGTGAATTGATTATTCTTTAGTTTTAAAGCCAGTTTTTCAGCTTCTTCAACGTCTATAGCAGCTTCTGCCTTTTCGATGAAACTAAGAACATCACCCATTCCCAGAATTCTGCTTGCCATTCGCTCCGGATAGAATTCTTCCAGGTCCGTTATTTTTTCACCTGTGCCCACAAATATAATTGGTTTGTTTGTTATGGCTTTGATGGAAAGTGCTGCTCCACCACGAGCATCACTATCCATTTTGGTGAGGATAACTCCACTGAATTCGAGTTGGTCATTGAATTCTCTGGCTACGTTCACAGCATCCTGTCCGGTCATCGCATCTGCAACAAAGAAAATAAAATCCGGTTTTAAGAGCTGTTTCAAATCTCGAAGTTCTTTCATCATTTTGCCGTCGATGTGAAGTCTGCCTGCTGTGTCAAAAATCAAAATATTTGCATCTTCCTGTTCTGCTTTTTTCACAGCTGTTTTGGCGATTTTTATCACGTTTTTAGATTTTTCATCTGCCGCAACAGGAATGTCC
>CAYWPW010000084.1:4044-7851 GCA_964460095.1 uncultured Candidatus Cloacimonadota bacterium | reverse complement strand
ATGATGGAGTAAATTGGACTGAAATCTCTGCAGGTTTACCTGAGCGATGGATAACTCGCGTGGCTGCAGACCCTTTTGATTTTTATACTATTTATGCTACAGTGTCCGGTTTCAGGTGGGATGAACCAGCTCCTCATGTTTTTAAATCTACAACTCTTGGTTCTGTTTGGACGGATATAAGTTCTAATCTGCCGGAAATTCCTATCAATTGCATAGTTTTAGATCCGCAAATTCCTGATAGGATTATTGTAGGTTCGGATGCCGGTGTATTCTATTCTGAAAATGGAGGAGGAAGCTGGGTCAGCATTTCCCAGGGAATTCCCAATGTTCCGGTTACAGATATGAAAATTCATAATGAGACCAGAACTCTGGTTATTGGAACTTATGGATGTTCAGCTTATAAAATTAATCTCGATGATATTTACGTTAGTACAGAGAATGTTGTAACGTTAGATTCTGCAGCAAAATTATATCAGAACTATCCAAATCCTTTTAATCCTTCAACAACCATAAGTTATTCTCTGAAAGAAACTGCAAAAGTAAGACTTGAAATTTTTAATATCAAAGGTCAAAAAATCAAAACATTGGTTGCTGATGAGCAAAAGGAAAAAGGAGAACATTCTCTGGTTTGGGATGGAACCGATGAGAATAACAAATTTGTGGGAAGTGGAACTTATTTATATAAATTGGTAGTTAATAATAAGTTTGAAACATCAAGGAAATGTATATTACTAAAATAATGAAAGTTTTATTGACATATCTTCTACCGTAAATTTTTCTCGATTTATGAAAACGATGGTGATTTATGCAGGTATTTTTTTAGTTGGATATATTGTAATTATTAGTCTAATTAATACGATTAAGGCATATAAGAAAAAGCGGGTTTCCAAGAAGAGTCGTCTAAGACGATTGGATAGAAGGCTCAAAGAAATTATCAATAAAGATTGATATTTTTACAAAATTTTAGGAGCTAACAATGAAAAAAATAATTTTAATTTCATTATTGTTTTTAGTTACAACTTTTGTTTTTGCAGAAATAACAGCAGATTATTTTAAACCGGATTATAAATTCATGTTATTCAATCCCAATAAATTAACCATGAATCATTCTTTTTCTTTTATGAGTGGATTTTCCTCAAATAATCAGGGATTCTATCAATCTGTTTACACAAATCATCTGAATTATCAGTTCAATTCAAAATTGGATTTTAAATTGGATTTGAATTTTGTGAATTATGGTTCAACAACTTTTCAGAATGATTTTAAAATTGAAGGGAATAATGATAATACAAGCAAGGTTCTGCCCAGTTTTCAATTGAATTATAAACCTTCGGAGAATACCAAGATCACTTTTGAATTTCGTCAGTTTGGCGATTACAATCTATACAATTCTATGAATAAGAATTGGTAAAATTTTTCTCAGTTTGACTTGTAAGAACAACCGGAAAAAATCGCAATTCTCAAGTCGCAATCCTTTCAGTCCATTTTATTATAGATTAATTCAGATCAATTCCCAATCTGCAAATTCTTCATCTATAATCAGCAACTTTCCATTCAGTTCTGTTTTAAGTTCATTTTTATGAACATCATCCAAAGTAAAACCATCTGTATTGAAAATATTACTGCTGACAACAGCGATCTCATCTTTTCTCAAATCTATCTGTTCCAGAATATCCTTTGCACTCAGCAGTCCTGTAACTGTAACTGATTTTCCCAGGAATAAATTTGTGATGGATTTTACCCGAGTTTTGTTTGGGATGGCTGAGTTTATTTCTTGAGCAATTTCGAAAAAATATTCATAAGCTAATTTGCCGGTGATAAAAACGAGATTTTTGTCATTTTTTTGAATTTCTTTAATGAATGTTTTCTTATTCTTTTTCCAATTTTCCAGAAGCAATCGAATCATTCCAATCCCATTTTCAAGTTGAGGATAATCATCATAAAAATCTTCCGGAGGAATTTGCTGATTTGCTAAAATATAAATTTCATCCGAACAATATGTTTTGGGAAAGATCCGAGAAATTTTTATAATTTGTTTTGCTAGTTTAGAATTTACAGTTTGAATTTTCTGCAAAGAATTCCTGAATTTTGTAAGACCAACAGGCACAATTCCAACAGAAAGAACATCCAAAGAAGTTAAATCCTGCAAAGTATTAATTAATTCTTTACCATCGTTCAAGCCGGGAATTATCACGATTTGAGTATGCAATTCGATTCCGTTTTTTCTAAGAAAATTTAATTGTTCTAAAATGTTAAAATCAATTCTATATCCCATTAATTCTTTGTGTAAAATTGGATTTGTAGTATGAACGGAAATGTAAAGAGGGCTTAGTTTTTGAGCTATTATTCTTTCGATATCTTTCTGAGTAAGATTTGTCAAAGTTATGAAGTTTCCATAAACAAAAGACAAGCGAAAATCATCATCTTTCAAATAAAGCGATTTTCGTAGATGAGAGGGCATCTGATCCACAAAACAGAAAACACAATCATTGATACAGGTTCTGCATTTATAAGGAATCGGTTCAATTCCCAAAGGTATTTCGAAATCCTGAAAAATGAAAATTTCTTTTTTAACTTTTTTAGAATTTCGATATTCAATTAATAAGGATTCTTCAGCACTAAAAAATTGTAAATCCAAAAAGTCATTTATCGGGTTTTCATTAATTGATATAATTACGTCATTAGCTTGTAACCCTTCTTGAGCAACGATACTTCCGGGTAGGATTGAATCAATTTTTAAGGGCATTCTTAATCACCGCTGATGAAAGCGGAGACAATTTTCATTGAGTCAATTTCTTTAAAAATAAGGTTCAAAGCTGAGGTGATGGGAATTGCCAGAATCATACCAACAGGTCCCCAAATCCAATACCAGAAAATCAAAGAAATCAGGATAATTATCGGAGAAAGATTGAGTCCTGTACCCATAAATCTGGGCTCGATCACATTACCAAAAGTCATCTGAATTGAAGGTAAAGTAATCACAACTGCGATTAATTGCCAGCTCAAACCGAATTGAAAGAAACAGATTATCATAGGAAAAGCTGATGCTATTATGGAACCGATATTGGGGATGAAATTTAAAATAAAGATGAGTAGCCCGGCGATAATCACAAAATCAATCCCATAAGCATAAAGAAAAAGCATGGAAATCAAAGCAGTCGCCAAGCTGATAAAGGTTTTATTTACGAGGTATTTTCTTACCTGTCCTTCGATTTTTGCAATAACATTGAGGGAATGCAGCACATTTTTTTCAGTGATCACTTTTTCTACTCGATGGAAAAGTTTATGTCGCTCCAAAACAATAAAGAGCATAAAAACGATAGTTAAAAGCAGCTTAATAAAGAAGTCGATAAAGTTACCCATTGTTGCAGAAATAACTTTGGTGAAAGATAATTTATTGGCGATTTCAACCCAGTTAACTTTATTATTCAGATAATTTTTTACCTGTTCCACTGGAATTTCAAATTTTGTAATAAAATCCTGGATAAGAATTGTCATTTTTTCTTCATATTTCGGGAATTCTGTTACGAATGATGAAACGCTTGTATAGACGATTGTTCCGGTTAAAGTGAAAGAAATTAAGATGATGATTACCATTATTAAAAGGATTAATGAAATTGGGACTTTCTTTTTGATTAAAAATCTATTAAAAGGTGCAAAAATAAACGAAAGGAAAATTGCGAAAGTAAGTGGAATAAAGATTGTTTTTAAAGTTTTAAGGATATAAACAATGATTGCAGTTGCAATTACTCCTAAGACTACTTTTAAAAAATTTGATTTCAACTTTATCCATTCCTCAATATATTT
>CAYWPW010000084.1:0-3944 GCA_964460095.1 uncultured Candidatus Cloacimonadota bacterium | reverse complement strand
CTAAGACTACTTTTAAAAAATTTGATTTCAACTTTATCCATTCCTCAATATATTTTTAAATACTTTAAAAATTTAAATCAAATATGTCAATGATTTTCCGTATTAATGACTTTCAATCTAAAGAAAATTATTCAATTTAGTTAAATTTAGATTTAAATTAGTTTCCCAAATCTTTTAATCTTTTCAATCTTTCAGGTTCATTTTGTTGCAGCCATTTATCTTTGGAAAGATATTCGAAAGCAAGTTTGAAATATTTCTTTGCTTCTGTTTGATTATCTTTGATTAGATACAATTCACCCAATTCTTCAAAAACATATCCGTCCTGGTCAAGTTGCTTCTCTTCAAATTCTTTTTTCAAAGCAAGTTGTATTTCCAGAGCTTCATCAATTCTTCCCAATGACCTGAAAGTTCTGGCTATGTTCCATTTCTGAATTCTGATACTATATTCATCATTTATTTCCCGACGCCATTTCAAAGCCTTTTCAAATAGTTCCAAAGCTTTTTCATATTCCTGCAGATCATGATAAGTCCAGCCAATATTGTTATAAAGAGGTCCCAACCAACCTTTAGCTCTTTTGTCTTCTGTTTTTTCAGTAAGGTCAAGAGCTTTCAAAGACCATTCAAGTTGTTGCTGGTAAGGAACTACAATGCCCATCATATGAGCTGCATCGATAGCATACAAATCCAGGTTGTTTACATTACCGAATTTCCATGCTTCTAAAAATAATGGTTTGGCTTTATCAGAAAAACCGGATGAATTATAAACACGTCCACGTTCCAGAAGATAACGGACTTTTGCTGTTTTCAAATCTTCTGTTAATAGTTTTTCAGCTTCATCCAGGGTTTTGTGTGCTTCAGTAAATTTTTCCTGCAAACCTTGTGCACGCGCAATCTGGGTAAGAAGTTCAGCATGATAACCTGCATCATAGGTGAACTCAGCAGAATTTTTTAGAAGCGGTAAAATCTCTCTAAATTTTACTTCTGTTACATCTGGGTTCTGATAATCCCACATCGCATCAAAATTTGGAAAAGGATTGATTCCTTTGTTTGATTCTTTTTTCATTGAGCAACCTCCTATGAAAAATAAAATTAAAAATAAATAAAATAAAATCTTTCTCATTTTTCCTCCTCATTTTGTTAAATTTTTTCTTTTTGGATAATAATATTAAATTCTTTTATTTGTTTCCTGAGCATGATAAATGTGATAAAAGCAGATAAGAAATCTGCAATTGGAAAAGCAATCCAAATCCCTAACAAATGAAAGAATTTTGGCAGAATCAAAAGCAATGGAATTAAGAACAGTATCTGCCTGGACATTGATAAAAGTAATGATGGTAAAGCTTTACCGATTGCCTGAAAAGTTGTGGCTCCAATGATTTGAAAGCCAATTGTGGGTAGCGTAATAATGATAATTCGCAAAGCAAATGTTCCTTGTGAAATCAGAT
The DNA here is from genome assembly GCA_964460095.1 of uncultured Candidatus Cloacimonadota bacterium. GTDB lineage: Bacteria > Cloacimonadota > Cloacimonadia > Cloacimonadales > TCS61 > JABMPU01. The sequence continues at coordinate 2,499 of CAYWPW010000084.1, read as the reverse complement.
TTTCATCTTGAGTGAAAATTCTCATTAAAAAATTGGGTAATAATATCAAAATAAGGAATCCTAAAATTGAAATTCCTGTGGCTGCAATAACTGCTAATTTTATTGCTTCTTTTGTTTTACGATATAATTTTGCACCAAAATTGAAACCGGCAATTGGTTGAAATCCTTGAGCAATTCCAAAAATTGGCATTATAGCAAATCGTAAAATCCGATTCAAAACTCCAAAAACTGCAATCGAGACATCACTCCCATAAATGGATAAAATATTGTTTAAAATTATTACCATGATGCTGCGACTAACCAACCTGACAAAAGATGAAACTCCAATTGCCAAAATTTCTTTCAAAATTGAAAAATCGATTCTCAAATTCTTAAAAGAGAACTTTAAAATACTTTTTTGAGAACTGAAATAATAGATTATGTAAAAGACTGCCAAAGCCTGCGAAATAATTGTGGCGTAAGCAGCTCCCTTAATTCCCATTTTGAATCCAAATATGAAAATCGGATCTAATATGATATTCATACCAGCAGAAACAATCATGGTTCCCATGGCGATCTTTGCCCTTCCTTCAGAACGAATCAAAGAATTGCTGGAAACTAGGAATGCAAAAAAAACTGCTCCCAAAATTATAATCTGCATATAATCTCTGGCAAATGGTAAAATGGCTGGAGTTGCTCCAAAAGCTTCGAGAAAAAAATCTATAAATCGTGAACCCAGAAATGCAATAATAAAAGAGAGAACTATAATTATTGAATATACATTACCAAGAGTTCGATTTGCTCTTGTAAAATTGTTAGCACCCAGACTGCGAGAAATAATTGAAGCGCCGCCAATTCCAACCATCTGACCTAATGCAAGAATAAACATCTGGATTGGAAAAACAATTGAAATTCCTGCGATACCGAGAGTACCAACTCCACGTCCAATAAAAATTGCATCTACAACATTGTACATAGCCATCACGATCATACCGATGGTTGCAGGCATAGAGAGCTTAAAAAGAAGTTTTAGGATATTTTCATCTGCTAAAATGAGATTATTCTTTTTTTGCAATATAACTCCAGAAATTTATTGAATACAAATAAAAAACTTAAGTTTTGGAAGGCAATTAATTTTTTAAAGCAAAAAAAAAACAGCCCTTTCAGGGCTGCTTGTAAAAATGTATAAATATCCTTTTTATCACCTTTCAGTATAGACGTTGGCAAATTTTTTACCTGCTTTCTTTGTTTCATATTTCACAAAACCATCGATTAAACTAAAGAGCGTGTAATCTTTACCGAGTCCCACATTGTTACCATTGTGAATTTTTGTTCCTCTTTGCCTGGCTATGATGTTTCCGGCTAAAACTTTTTCACCACCATATTTTTTTACACCCAGATATTGAGGATTGCTGTCCCGTCCGTTTTTACTACTTCCAACACCTTTTTTATGTGCCATAATAAACCTCTAAGTAACGATTTCCTTAATTTTAATTTCAGTATAATTCTGTCTGTGACCTTGTTTTTTCTCATAACCTTTTCTTCTTTTTTTCTTAAAAACAATTATTTTTTTATCTTTATTGTGAGAGATAATCTCGGCTAAAACTTTTGCTTTTTTAACGTTTGGCTGACCAATTTTTGTTTTATCTTCATCTTGAATTAAAAGTACTTTCTCAATTTCAATTTCAGCTCCAACTTCCAGGTCACCTAAAAAAGGCACTTTTACAATCTGGTCTTTTTCAACCTTAAATTGAGTACCTTTAAAATCAACAACAGCATACATTTTTTCTCCTAAATAATCATAAAAATCAATCAAAAAAACAAAAGCTTTTTAGGGGTTTTGCTTGTCAAGAATTATATTCGGAGGTTATGTCTTTATTGGATTTAGCAGAAAATATCTTAAATTTATCCAACTCGATATTATTATCAATAATTATTTCGAGAGGATTTTCAATATCTTTAAAAAGATCAGGATGGCTATCTAAAAATAATTTTACATTTTTATGAACATAAACTCTCAAAGAAAGATTTTTTATGAAATATTCTGCTCTTTTTAACCAGCGTGAAATTTGCACAGCTACAGAATCTCGCGATAGAAGCCTTCCGGTTCCATTGCAATGTGGACATTGTTCCGAATAAGTTAACAGTAAACTGGCGCGTGTTCTTTTTCGGGAAATTTCTACCAGACCCAAAGGACTGAATGGGAAGACTCGATTAGTTGCTCGGTCTTGTTTGAGTGAATTTTTCAGGACTGAAAATACTTCTTCTTCCGAGATATCATCATTCATATCAATGAAATCGATAACCATAATTCCGCTTAAATCCCGCAATCTGATTTGACGAGCGACTTCGTATGCAGCTTCCAGGTTAGTTCTTTTAATGGTTTCGAGATAATTATTCTTGCCAGTAAAACTGCCGGTGTTAACATCTATTGCCACAAGTGCTTCGGTTTGTTGGATTTTTATATTGCCACCGCTGGGAAGTTTTATTTTGGAATGGAAAATACTCCCAATTTCTTTC
>CAYWPW010000083.1:1257-7935 GCA_964460095.1 uncultured Candidatus Cloacimonadota bacterium | reverse complement strand
AAATTGATGAGCAGGAAAAACCGGATTTGATTATAATCGATGGTGGAAAAGGACAATTGAGTTCAGCTTTTGGAGTTTTAAAGCAGCTGAAATTGGAAAAAATCGAAATGATATCTTTGGCAAAAAGGATGGAAGAAGTTTTCCTGCCTGATAATTCTAAATCGATTATTTTATCACGCTCATCGTCTGCCTTGCGATTATTGATAAATATTCGAGATGAAGCACACAGGTTTGCTATTACTTTTCATAGGAAAAGACGTACAAACAGGACTTTAACCAGCGAGCTTGATAAAATTCACGGAATTGGAACTGAAACAAAATTCCTGCTTCTAAAGGAATTTGGTTCAATTGAGAATATTAAAAACGCTTCCATCGAAAAGCTGACAGAAATAAAAGGAATCGGAGAGAAAACTGCAAAGAAGATATTAGATGGATTGAGGTGACCTCATCCCGACCTTCTCCTGCGAGGAGAAGGAGAATTTCCTCTCCTTTTAGGAGAGGATTAAGGTGAGGTTTTCCTTCACTTTTTCAATATCATTTAAGACTTCATCATTAGGAAATCTAACAACTTTTATACCTAATTCATTAATTATTAATGTTCTTAATTCATCATAATCTTTTTGAGATTCGTGAATTCCTCCATCAATTTCTATAACTAATTTCTTTTCAAAACAGAAAAAATCTGCAATGAAAAATCGTTTTTGATTATCATACTCGAATACGATCGGATGTTGTCTTCGAAATTTCAAATTCAAAAAGTTTCTGTTTCTTATGAGATTCCAGAAAATATTTTCTGTTTTTGTGCTTCTTTTTCTTAGATCTCTGGCTGCTTGTTTTGCTAAAGATTGTATTCCACCTCATCCTGACCTTCTACTGCGAGGAGAAGGAGCATTTTTCCTCTCCTTTTAGGAGAGGATTAAGGTGAGGTTACAAGTATTGTGCATTTTTCATAACCCAGCGGATTTCAGTGAAAACAACTTTCATTACTCCCACAGTAGGAACTGCAAAAAGCATCCCGATCGGTCCCATCAGGTTTCCACCAATAATAAGAGCAATGAGAACTACGATGGGATGTATGCCCACACTTTTTCCCACAACTACTGGTGAAACCAGGTTATTATCGATCTGTTGCACGATTATGAACATTATGATAATATGAGGAATGAAGAAAAAGTGCTCGACTGCTGCCGGATTCTGGATGTTATTCAGAATTGCTATTAAAATGGCTGGTATCATTCCAGCAAAAGGTCCGATTAATGGAATCAGGTTTGCCAAGCCGGCAATAACTCCAATAAAAATAATCAGGCTAAGATTTGCATCGAATAAAGTATTTATCAGGAATAAACCGAGAATGGATAAAATTGCTACACTTGTTGCTGCCAGAAGTTGACCGGTCAGGTATCCGCTAACTTGCTTCTCGATCTGGGAAATCAGTCTTAAAGAAATTTCAAAATATCTGTTTGAGATAAGACTCACCAGACTTTTCTTAAAGTTATGATACTCATAAAGCAATATAATTGTGAAGATAAGTGTCATAAAAAGCAGGAAAACAAAGGTGCCCAGTTTTGCTGCAAAAGCAGTAAATTTTTCAGCGATCGATTGCACGATCTTTCCAACTCTAGCAGTATAATCTATGTCTTTAGTTTGTTCATTGATAGTTTCCTTAATAAAACCGGGAAGTTTAGCTGTGGTAGCTTGAGACATTTTTTCCAGCGTTTGAGCAACTTTCTCTTTATCAATATTTTGAGAAAATTCTTTACCTTCATTATAAAAATTTACTCCAAATGAACCGAAGAACAGAACAATAATTGCCAAAAGAAAAAACAAAAGCATAAGTACTGCCAGGATTCGACTTTTAATTTTTCCTTCCAACCAGTCTACAGCAGGCAATAAAATGGTCGTGAAAAGAAAGACAATTGCCAGAATCATAACTACATTAGAAATATGAGGCCAGATAAAATAGATAACTATTGCGATTAGAACGAGTTGGATAAGACGATATAATTTTACGAGTGGTTCTTTTTTTTCTTTCATTTCTTACCTCGTCTAAAATTTCCAAGTTTTTCGTTCGTATCTCTCAAACGATCACCAATTATAGAAGCTAAATTCAGGAGGATCTTAATTCCAAAAGAAGGTTTTCTTTTAAGAAGGTCCAGCAGGTCCGGTCTGAAAAAACCAAGGATTACGGAATTCTCACGAGAAACAGCAGCAGCAGAACGTGACTTTTCGTCTAAAAGCGTTAATTCACCAAAAAAATTACCTTCCTTCATAGTTGCCAGAATTGTTTCATCTTCTGTTGATGAGTTGATTACAATATCCACAGAACCTTTCATAATAATATACATTCCAACCCCGGGAGCGGATTCTTTAAAAATAAATTCTTTGGGTTTGTAATTTCTTTTATGAATGATTTTCTCGATCTGTGTAAATTCCTTTTCACTAAGGTCTGCGAAAATTGGAACCTGTTTTAGAGTAAGAACTGTATCGCTCTCTTTTTCTTTGTTCCATCCTTTGAAAATATTTTCCCATATTGGACTTTTCATAACTTACCTCTTTTTTAAAATATTTAGGTGTTCAGTGTTCAAAGTTCACCGTTCAAGGTTCACCGTTTGCTTGTTACGAAAGTCCTCTTTCGTAACGCATTGTATTCCCAAACAGAGTTTGGGAACAAGCTAACCTCTGAACCTTTGAACTCAGAACCCAGAACCTCTGAACCCAGTGTTTATTGTCATCCTGAGGAATTCTACACTCTCGAACTATCGAAGGAACTCATTGGTTAGAGATTCTTCGAAAGTTTGCCTTTGTAAGATTTTCTCAGAAAGACAGCCTTTTTCATTTTGCAGAATCCTTAAAAAAATAGGTGTTCAAGGTTTAACATTCAGGATTACCTTTTGCTCTAACCCAGAACCTCAGAACCCAGTTAAAGCAAATACGAATGCTTTACCATCCATATAATTTCCACGAAAAATACTTTGATCACACCTGCAATCGGCACAACAAAAAGCATACCGATCGGTCCCATCAAGTCTCCTCCGACGATTAACACGATCAAAACCAGTAATGGATGCAACCCTACCTTCTTATGTAAAATCATGGGAGAGATAATGCTTTTATCAAGCTGAAATACAAGAATGAAAATAACTAGAATATGAGGAATGAAGAAATAATTATTAATGGCATATTCACTACCAAGATTAAACAAAATGGAAACCAGAATTGCAGGAACAACTCCAATAAAAATTCCAAAAATCGGAATCAAACTGGCAATGCCGGAAATGATTCCAAGAAAAATAATAAGTGTAATATTTGCTTTAAAAAATAAATTTAATATTCCCAATCCGACAGCAGTCATAAAAGCTATTCGCACAGTGGCACGAAACTGACCACGAATATTAACGCTGATCTGCTCTTCAATTTCAGATAGGATTTTTAGCGAAGTTTCATAGTATCTGTTTGAGATAAACCGGATAAAAAATCTTTTAAAATTATGATATTCATAAAGCGTGATAATTGTGAAAATAAAAGTCATAAAAAAATAGAAAACAAAAGAGCCGATTTTCTGGATTAACTCAATAAATTGTCCCAAAAAAGATTGAAAATAATTTGTTATTTTCGTAGAATAATCCATTTTAGCAGATTGGTCTTCTACGAAATTCCTTATGAAAATTGGCAGCTTATTTATTATTTGTTCAAAGTTGTTATTAAATGTATTAATTATCTGTTCGTTATCAATACTTGATGTAAGATTTGTGATATGTGTGGAAAATTGAGCAACAAAAATATAAGAGAATAATCCCAAAACAATCAATATTGAAACTAAAACGATCAAGACAGATAAAATCCTATTATGAAATTTTCCTTCCAGCCTGTCCACTGTTGGTGCAAGCACTGTGGTAAACAAAAAAACCAGAGCTAAAATCATGACAACATTAGAAATATAAGGCCAGATCAGGTATAAAATTGCCAGGAAACAAGCGATTCTTAAAATTTGTACAACTCGAAGAACCGGATTCAGAGATGTGCTCATTTATTTGCTCGTCTTTCCTTATTTAAGATTTCATTGGTAACTCGAAGACGTTCACCCATCATCGTAGCGAGATTCAAAAGAATTTTTATTCCAGTAGAAGGTTTTCTTTTAAGAAGGTCGAGCAGATCGGAGCGGTAAAAAGCCAGTACATTAGAATCTGTTTTGGCAATTGCAGCTGCTGAACTGGGTTTTTCTGTGATCATTGTCAATTCACCAAAAAAGTCGCCATCTTTCAAACAAGCTAATAATTTATCTTTCTTTTTGGACTGGCTGTAAATTTCAATGTTTCCGTTCAAGATGATGTACAAGCCTAAATTTATTTCAGATTCATCAAAAATAAGTTCATTCGCTTTATAAGATTTTTGTTTAATTATTTTCTCGATTTCTCCAAATTCTTGACGAAATAAATCAGCACAAATTGGAATTTGTTTTAAAGTTTGAACGATTTCAGAGTCTTTTTTTCTCCATTTAAAAATGAAACTTTCCTTTTTGGATTCACTCATTTTCTACCTCTTTTTTGCACTTCTAAAATACGATATTTCGAGTAAACTTCTTGTTCCCACACTCCTACCTGCGAATGAGCTTAAAAGAAATTTTCTTCTCTTTTGGGAAACTCAAAAGAAAAATAGAGATTAAATGTTATTTGTCAAGTTTATAATTTCAGGGCAAGTTCAGAGACTGTTCAGTCATCCAAGTTTACAATTACTTCTTGTTGCCATGCTCTTGCGTGGGAAAACTATAGTCTGACGCTCAGCGTTGAATCTAAGCTATCTTCATCATTCCCATCCTCCAGAAAGAGGATAAGTTTAATTATTTTCAAGTTCCAATAAGAATTGTTTGATAAGTAAACCACCACCAAATCCTCCCAACTTTCCATTCTTTTCAATAACCCGGTGGCAGGGAATAATTATCGGAATGGGATTTTTACCATTTGCATTTCCCACAGCACGTGCTTTATTTTTGCTACCCATTTTTTCTGCTAATTGCTGGTAAGAAATAGTTTTTCCAAAGGGAATTTTTGAGAGTTCTTGCCAAACTTTTTTCTGGAAATCTGTTCCTTCCAATTTTAGGGGAATATCAAATTCTTTTCGATTTAACGAAAAATATTCTATCAATTGTTTTTCGGTTTCGTTCAAAATAGAGTGATTTTCTTTTGTAGGTTTATTTGGAAGGTTCTCAACTTTTCCCTTTCCAAATTCTATACCAATTAAGGCAGATTTATCTGAAATAAGAACCAGCGAACCAATAGGACTTTTGATTTTTTTACAGAATTTTTCTATTTTATTAGAAATCATTTTTTTTACCTCAATATAATTTTTGGTTTTTAATTTGGAGCGGGTTGCGGGGTTCGAACCCGTGACCTTCAGCTTGGGAAGCTGATGCTCTACCAACTGAGCTAAACCCGCTTTGTTTATAAACTTACCTAGTTTCAAAAACTTTGTAAGTTTGCTCTAATCCCGGGAAGCGTTGAATTCAATGCTTCTTTTAATTTGTTTTGTTTTTCCTCATCGAGATCACCTGTCCATTCATCCATAAAGATTTTCTTGAATTCAATAGCAATACAACACGCAGACTTAGGAAAATTCCGGTGAATCCATCTGGAGAAATTTCCACCCGGGAATTTGATATTTATGCGAACATCAAGTTGTCTGCCAAAATAATCAAATTTTCTCAAATTTTTCTGAACATCATGAACAAGTGGAAGCCACTTTTCAGGCATGTTATTTGTACCCAGAATTATTTCCGGATTTTTATCTGGGTCTGCTGGAGAGCTATTTGGTCCATTTCTCCTGTGATTATAAGAATGAATATCATACACAAAGAATTTTCCAAATTTCGCTTTCATTTTATTAAAATGAATTTCCGCTTCCGAGTAAAATCTATAATATTTTTGTAAAGATTGTTCGATCTCTTCTTTGGTTGGAGGTTGTTTTCTAACCTTCAAATTCCAGGCATCTTCCGGTTTCAGATAAACAGTTTTCTCAGGTGTTCGGTTTATATCCACTTCAAATCTGCTGGTTCTGCCGATAATTCTATTTTTGCAAATTTCAGTAAAAAATTCTGTATATGAATCTTCTCCTCTTTTTTGGATGTCTTCCGTAACAGCAAGATTTTCTTTTATATTTTTACTAATAAAATGACCATTATGAATTGCTGTACAAATAATCGGGGAATCATATTCAAACATAAATTCAGCTAACATTAATTTTTCCTCGTTTTTTATCCACGAATTACACGAATTTCACGAATTGATTTTTACTTCTTGTTCCCATTCTCCCTTTCTTCTTTTTCCTTTCTGCTTTTTTCTTTCTGCTTTCTGCTTTTCCCTTCTTGTCACGCCGTAGCAATATTCTTCTTGCTATTATTTACGTAGGCGGATTCTCCCATTCTCCCATTCTCCCTTTCTCCTATTCTCCCACTTATTCCACCATCAGTTCCACGTTTTCATCCGGTTCAGAGATTATGATGGCTACATTCTTAAAATATTGATTGGCAACACGTTGAATATCTTCCGGAGTAACCTGTTTGAGGATTTCCGAACTTTTATTTATATAATCATAACCCAAACCGATTGCTTCATAATAAGTTTGATAATAAGGAAGCTGGTTATCATTCAAATATGAATTCAGAATTTTCTGATTTTCCTCGAT
>CAYWPW010000083.1:0-1157 GCA_964460095.1 uncultured Candidatus Cloacimonadota bacterium | reverse complement strand
GATAAACCGAGTTTTGTATCAGCATATAAAACTGAATTTATAAAATCTGCATGAATATAATAAGCATCACTGAGAGAGCGTTTATAATCTGCCATCTTTCGTTCTTTTACCAGCTCTAATTCAGATTCGTCAAAACTCGGATTTTTGATGGCATCGATAATGATTTTTTCAAGCTCCGGATAATCCTCTTTCAAACATCTGAATTCAATAAAAGTTCCATTATTAGTTGCAGATGCATTTAACCTAATTACATGATCTTCGAGCCATTCTGTCAAATCAAGAGGATCATATTTTTTTGAACCTTTAAACATCAGTTCAGTCATAAAAGCAATAGTACCAACATTTTCTTTGGTTTCATAATCTGTGGAATTGGCAAGATAAATCACTCCGTTTACAAATGGTTTTTCATTATTGAATTTGTGGATAAGAGTTATATTCTTGCTGATTTCCTTTTTTATCACATCAGTTTTTTCAACTATTTGTTCCTCTTTTTGTTCCAACAATTCTTTGCTACCTTTTGGGACATTATAGCAAATCACTCGATTTTTAGGAAGGAGATGTTTTGTAATTGCATTTTGGATGTCTCTAACTGTAAGTTTTTCCAGTTCCTGAATTCGAAGCGGATAATTATCCGGAACTCCATATCTCATCATTGACCAGCCAATGCGATTGCTTTCTCTGGAAACGCTCAGAATGGAAAGTAATTTATCTGCTTTTGTGCGAGTGATAATGTTTTGGATATCTTCGTATTTGATTCCGGAACGACTATGAAATTCCAGTTCTTCGTCAATGATGTTTACTATTTTATAAATGTCATTTACGTCTTTAGCTTCAAATACAATATCAATTGATCCTTCCGGAGAATTCGGAGAAGCATCTACATTCGAATATATGTAGTTCACCAATTTCAATTCCTCGATCAGTTTATAACGAATTGGTGAAAGTCTTTTTTCAAAAAGGATTTCCAAAGCAGCAGAAAGTGCAGGTTTATCAGCAAAATCTGAAGCAGGTAAGATTGTGCATATATAAACAAGCGGTTGTTGAATATCAAATTCTTCGATGTATTCAATGCTTCCAGTTCGTATATTCTGAACCGGAAGAAAAACCGGTAGAAGCTGTTTGCGTTCGAAATCTTTAAATGTTTCTTCAATTTTTAA
>CAYWPW010000082.1:0-8093 GCA_964460095.1 uncultured Candidatus Cloacimonadota bacterium | reverse complement strand
GAACTGAAAAAATATGATTTATCCATTGCTTTGGGAACAGATGGCTGCGCTTCCAATAATAACCTGGATATGTTGGAAGAGATGAAGATTGCAGCTCTATTGCACAAAATAAAAAACGACGATACAACAATTATGTCTGCTACCGAAGCGTATAAAATGGCTACAATAAATGGAGCGAAAATATTTAACCTGGATTGTGAAGAAATCAAAGAAGGAGCTTTAGCAGATTTTATCCTCGTAAATTTGAATGATGTGAGTTTAGTACCTAATCACAATTTAATTTCCAATCTTGTGTATTCTGCAAATCGAAGCTGCATAGATACTGTGATTTGTGACGGTAAGATTTTGATGCAAAAAGGTGAAGTTGAAGGAGAAGAAGAAATAATTGCTAAAGTTTCAGAAGTGGTAAAAAATTTAATGTAACTCATAGCTCCTGCTTTGAGAGATATTTTATCAAATCAGGTAAAGTATAAATCATTTGTGAAATTATAACCAAATAGAACTCAGATTTTTTATAATTGACATCGACAGTATAAAAAAATATATAAAATATGCAAAATAAAATGAAAAGAGATAAACTTAAGAAATTAAAAGAAATTAAAGAATTAATTCTACGAAATTATTCCGTAAAACAAATTGGAATATTTGGTTCATATATCAGAGGAGAACAAGATTCAGATAGTGATTTAGATATATTAGTTGAATTTGAGAAACCAATTGATATTTTTAAATTTGTAGAATTAGAGAGAATTCTTTCAGAAAAGTTAAATGCCAATGTGGACCTGGTTAGTAAAAAGGCTTTAAAACATTTCATTGGAAGAGAGATTTTACGGGAAGTAAAATATGTATAAAAGAGATTTTCGAGATTCCTTATTAGAGTTACATTTTCTTCAGATTATTACCTAAACCCTTAAAACTAATTATCAAAAATTTGATAAGAATCATTATCAACTATAACTGTTACATAATCCGAATCCCTGTTCTCCATTTGCACATCAAAATATTTCAAACTATCATTTTGTGTATAGTTGCCATTGAATGAAGCTGCTAAAGGAATACCTATGTATCCGTTACAGCCATCATAACTTGTCCTGTCGAATTTGAATTTAAATTTTTCTGATTCTGTATTAATTGCGACACTATTAACAAATATTGAATCAGGAGTTCCGGTATTGAAAGATTCCATTTCTATAGTTATATCAATTAAGCAATATTCACTTTCATTCTGGATACGGATATAATATGTTTTAGTATCATTTTCATCACAGGAAAAAAATGCTATTAAGATACAAAATAAAATCAAATTTTTCTTCATTCTCTTTACTCCTTTATTACCACTAACTCATAGCTTTTAACCCGTAGAATGCGAAGTTATTCAATCGGGTCTGCTTTTAGAATATTTGGTAACAAACCAGAGATTTATGTTACTTCCATAATCTTCCTACAAATCAAAGCTGCACTAAAAAGTGCATATTTTTTTTCTATTTGCCCAACACTTCCATAACAAACAATCGGATAAGTCCATTCTAAAATTGCAATTAAATATGGAACAATATCATCATCAAATAGAGTTACAACATTGGCATATTCACGAACTTTGCAGATCATTTTATAAGCTTTTTCAACCATTGGATCATTGCCATGATAAATATATTTTGGAACTTCTTTTATGGAATTCGCATCTGCAAGTCCTGCTTCAAATTCTAAAAGATTCTTCAGATCGAATTCGTTTTCTAACTTTGTCATTTCAATTTTAAAGATTGGTTCCAATCTGGCAAAATCAGAGATAATATTACGGATATCAGTTTCAGAGAAATCGATGATATAAATATTTTCAACTTCATCCAGAAGAATATTCTGCATATTCAGATCACCGTGAGTTATGGATTTGTACCAGAGTTTAGAAAATTCTTTTCGTTTGGGATATTCATATTTTAAGAAATGATACGGATTTGGTAATTCAGTATTTAGTTCTTCACAGAAAATTGTTTTTTCGTCAGCAGAAATACCAAGATTCGATTTCAAAGAATCAAAAATTGAAGGAAACATTCCGCATGGATTATGTTCTTTAAAAGGATAAATCAGCTCCCATTTTGGCTGACCATACCACGGTTTTAGAACATCCGTGAAGATCCTATCGAAAATTGGAATCAGCTTTTCAGCAGGCAATATTTTATAATAATCTGTCAGCCAGGTTAGTTTGCTATCCGGTCCATTGATGCCGACAAAATTATATCGCAGTCCACCGAAATCTCCATGATAGGTTGTTCCCATAATTGTAGTACTGTTGTTTAAAATGAATTTTATCACATAATTATTGTAAGCATTTACCTCGTTTTCCGTATCTTTGATCGAACCTATTTTCAGTACAGTTGGTAGAAGTCTTCTGCCATCTTTATCAAAACTTGTTACCTGGAATGTTTTAGATGTAAAGCCGCCTTGCAGTTCGGAAAGCACAACCTCTCCGGCTTCTGAATAAATCTTTCTGATGATGATTTCCCACTCATTTTTCAATTCAGTATCGCTTTGGATTTTCAACCTTTTTTCATCTGAGGAACGAATATTTTTCGGAATAAAGATCCAGGTTTTTGCATTTTTCAATATTGTATTCGGGTTAAGATGAATAACTTTTTCCAGGTTTTCCAGTTTGATGTTTTGTTTGATGGTCGTAAGAGGCTCCAAAGAAATATCAGTTTGATTTAGATTGTTTAAAATTACGCAATGTCCGTGAAAATAATAGTTCTCAGCAAGAGGAAATTTCCGGATTTGATTAATAAAGTTTTGATTAGCATCTGTTTTAAGGATACTTTTCTGAATTGCGGTTCCGATAAGAAGTATTCCCTTTTTTTCATAAGAATCTTCATTATGATATTTTTCTAAAAGAATATCTTTTTTTGCTTTGAAGAAGGAACCTTTAATATCTTCAGATTCGGCTAAAATAATAAATCCAATAATTGATGAGTCGTTTTTTTCCTTTTTTATGATTTGGAAATAATCTGAAATAATGTCTCGTAGTTCAATGTCAGAATCTGATTCCATTATAACTGCAGGTTTTCCGGAAAGTCCGATTCCTGAAAAAACAAAAAATGGTGTTTCAGAAGGATTCTCAGAAATTATAAAATCCGAAAGATTGTGCCCATCTGCTGGCATAACACCGGCAAAAAAAGGTGTGGAAATAAACTCCCCCAAAGTTTCAAATCCCTGAATCCTGGAATGTCCAATTCCACCGATTCCAAAAGCAAACTCCAGTTCTTTCAAATTTGTAGGAATCAGTTTTTCAGATTTTAATTTGTTTGTAGAATTTTCTGAAATCTCCCAAAAATCTAAAAAAGATTCTTGAGTTTCGAGCCATTTTGAAATGTATTTTCTATTCTCGATTTGAGCGAGAGTTTCGGTTATCGAAGTAGTTCTATTTATAAGATCAAGAGCTTCTTGAAGAGTATCATAGATTTTGAACATGTGCAAAAGACCTGTGAGCTTGAGCACTTTTTTCAAATCGGAATTCAAGCCTGCCAGATAGAGAGAACCGGATATTTTTTTTAAACATTTTTCGGTTTTGATTAACGACCTGATTCCTGCGCTGGACAAGAAATAAACATCTGTAAAATTTAAAATCCAAAACTTCAAATCATCATTTAATGCTTCTGTTTTTTCATCAAACAAAGAAGCTCCATATCCATCGAATCTTCCTTTTAAATTGAATATTTTTATTTTCTTCTCATTTTTAATTTCAATGTTCAACATTCTTTCTCCTTTTGTATCCGTTCACTATTTGCCCAAAGTTCTGCAAAATGAAAAAGGCTGTCTTTCTGAGGAAATCATCGAAGTAGTTTCTAACGAAGAATCTCATCCACCTCATCCTGACCTTCTCCTATCGAGGAGAAGGAGAACAAAGAACTTCCTCTCCTTCTAGGAGAGGATTTAGGTGAGGTAAAAGAACACTCTATTTTGCAGAACTACGATGAATTTGCAGAGCAAGATTTCCAGCTCTTTCCATTGTTTCACCTAAAGATAAAAAACCGTGATTTTTCAAAACAAGATAAAACTGATTTTGCAGGATTTTTTCAACTTCTTCGATCAAATCAACCGAACCGTAAGCTTGTTCTTGTTTTGTAATCGGCAATTTCAAGTGTTTACATTTTTGTAGAACTTTTTCGTCATGACCATGAAAAACTGCATTTACTTCTGGTCTTTGAGAATAAATATAATAGTGTAAAAGAGATTCTGATGATGGCAGTTTTGTGCCGTTAACTACTACTTTTTTGGATAAGATATCAGCTTCAATGACTTCAACAAAATCATTTTCAGAAAGGTTTTTCAAGTTTGCTCCTGACGCTGTAATAATGAGACATTGTTCAGTTCGGAAACTCAAATTTCCTCCGAATCCTCCAATTAGTTTTGGAGATAAACCTAATTCTGCGAATTTGTTACACCATTTCATCAGAGTTGAGATATTCTCATTTTCAATTACATTTTTATCTTTGAAAACTGTTTGAAATTTCGTTCCGATATATTGTGAACTCATTTTTTCTCTTTCAATTTTAATATTTCAGTTGGTTTGAAAATCCCTTTTTCTGTGATGATTCCTGTGATATATTTTGCTGGAGTAATATCAAAAGCAGGATTTTTTGCAGAGCTTTTAGCTGGAGCAATCTGAATATCATTAAATGTCAGAATTTCATTTTCGTCACGAAATTCTATAGGGATATCCTTAGCAGATTTGCAGTTGAAATCAATAGTAGATAATGGAGCGGCAATAAAAAATGGAATGTTGTTTTCTCTTGCTATAACTGCTTTCTCATAAGTTCCGATCTTATTGGCAGCATCGCCATTTGCTGCGATCCCATCAGCTCCGGTTATCACTATATCGATTTCGCCTCTTTGCATGAAATAACCTGCTGCATTATCTGCAATGATTGCATGTGGAATATTTTCTTCAGAGAGCTCAAAAGCTGTAAGTTTTGTTCCCTGCAGTCTTGGCCTGGTTTCATCAACAAATACGAAAATATTCTTTCTGTTTTGATGAGCAATTCGAATCGGAGCTAAAGCTGTGCCGAAATCAACTGTTGCTAAAGCGCCGGCGTTGCAATGAGTTAAAATCCTGAAATTATCCTTGATCAGCTTGTCGCCATATTCACCGATTTTTTTACAGGCTTCTACATTTTCATCAGCGAATTTCTGAGCTGCTTTCAAACCGTAAATTCTGGCATTTATTATGTTATCAGTTTTCATAATTGCGTTATAAACTTTATTCACAGCATAAAATAAATCAAAAGCAGTTGGTCTTGTATTTAATAAAGCAGTTTTCGTTTTTTTCAAATCAGCATAAAATTCTGATTCTGCTGATGTGATGGCTGCCTGTGCAATTCCAAATGCTGCTGCTGCTCCAATTGCTGGTGCTCCTCTCACTTTCATCGTAAGAATTGCATCACAAACTTCATTAAGATTTTTTAATTCTAAAATCTCAAATTTCTCAGGCAGTTTAGTTTGATCGATTATCTTGATAGAATAGTGCTCCATCCAAACTGAACGATAATTTTTGCCTTTTATTTTCACAGAAACTCCAGATAAAAAAAAGAAGATAATCCTGAAAAACTTACTTAATAAAACTGTTTGAAGTGTCAAACGATTTCTAATCAAAATAAATTTCAGAGCAACTGTTCTGACATTAAGGTTACGGAGGTGAATACAGACAACTTTAATGAACTTTAGCATCCTAATAACTAAAAAATAAATTTTAACTTGACATAAAACTTTTTTACACATCTTATTGAAACGCAAATAAAAGAAACAAAGGAGGATTTATGAGAAACAAATTGTCAAAAATTTTCATGGTCATGGTTTTTATGGTTTCCTCGTATTATTCGTTTGCAATTTTGCAGGACGAATTGAACGAAGAACAAGGATGGGAACAGGAATCGTCTTATCAAAAACAAATTCAAACAAAGAAAACTATTAACCAAAATTCAGGAAGAGATTTACCTGAAGACGGATTACTGCTCATTCCGGATTCTGCTGGTGATAGAGTGATGGCATTCGATCCGGAAACCGGTGATCTTTATGATGCTGATTTTATTCCTTCTGATCCTACTAATCTCTCCACTCCAATTCAAGCAGCACTTCACCCGGATGAAAACAGCATTCTTGTTTCGGGTCAGCTTGCAGATGGTCTTCTTCAGTATGATCTGGATGGTAATTTCTTAAGTTGGTTTGCTCCAGCTGGAGGTGTGAATAATGCAATTCTCAATAATGTAAGGGGTTGGGACTTAAAAGCAGATGGTTCAATACTTGTCTGCAATGCTGGAACTGCAAGTGCTAATCCCGATTGTGTAGTCGAATTTGATACTTCCGGTAATCATATAGGTAACTTTATTGCAAATGGAGCTGGAGGATTGGATAGTCCTTTCTGCGTCTTATATCGTCCCACTTTCGATGATTACCTGGTTACAGCCAGTTCAAGTGATGCTGTTCATCAATATGACAATGCTGGAAATTATATTGGTGATCTTGTAGCAGGAGTTAATTTTCCCGAACAAGTTACAGAAACATCTTCTGGCAATCTACTGGTTGCTGCATTCAGTACTCCAAGCGGTTGTTATGAGTATACCAGTGATGGGACGTATGTTGGTTACTACGATATTGTGAGCGGATTACGTGGAGTGTACGAACTTCCCAATGGAAATATCTTGGTTACAAATGCTGATGGTGTTTTCGAAATTAACCGCAACAACACTATAGTTGAAACAAAAATTTCCGGAGTAAATGCGCGTTTTATAATTTTAGCAAAACAAACTTCAACTACTGCTGGTTGGATTGAAGGGAATGTTGTTTTAGATGGAGGAACCGGAAATGTGGAAGATGTTGCTGTTACAGCCGGAACTGAAATTGTAAATCCTGATACTAATGGTGATTATTCGATAGAAATTGATGCCGGAACTTATGATGTTACAGCTTCCCTTGAAGGATATCAAGATGAAATCGTGGTTGATGTTGTTGTTATTGAAGGTCAGATTACAGAAAATATCGATTTTACACTTGAATGGATTACGAATCCATTTGACCCACCGGAAAATGTTCAGGTAGATGTTTACAATGGAATCGTTACCTGGGATCCTCCGGGCGGAACGATTTACGACGATGACTTTGAATCTTACACTGTAGGAGACTATCTTGCCGTACAATCTGATGATTGGACAACCTGGAGCGGTGCACCGGGTGGACCTGAAGATGCTCTTATTTCTGATGATTATGCTTTGAGTGGAGATAAATCAGTAATAGTAGAATTGGATCAAGACCTTGTACTTATCATGGATGACTATTTTAGCGGATGTTATTCATTTGAATTAAATATGTACGTTCCTACAGGTTATTGCGGATACTTTAACCTGCAAAAGACAAGTACACCAGGCACAGAATGGGGATTCCAGATCTATTACCAGACAGATGGAACAGCGTTGGCTGATGCCGGTGCTGCAGGTGCTTGCACTCATCCATTCAACCACGATGAGTGGATGGAGCTTATAGTGGTCGTAGACTTAGATAACGACTGGGCAACTTACTATTTCAATGGTGTAGAAATGATAGGATACCAGTGGACTCTGGGCACATTCGGAACTCCCGGTCTTCTTCAATTCGGTGGAGTTAATATCTGGGGGGGCGCAAATTCAGCAACTACAGATATTCCATTGTTCTACTTTGATGACGTGCAACTTAGTCTTGCCAATGCAGAGCCAAGCGATGAACACACAGGCTACAATGTATATCTTGATGGTACATTACAGGATTACACTACTGCACTCACCTATCAGTATCCAGGTCTTGTACCCGATACAGACTATATAGCTGGAGTTTCAGCAGTCTATGATGATCCGGGTGAATCTGATATTGTAGAAGTACCTTTCACATTCTTATCTTCACCTACCGATCCGCCGATTAACTTTGTGGCCAATCTGCAAGATTATAATGATATCTATCTGGAATGGGAACAACCAGCTGGTGGTGGTGGTGGTGATATTCTGATAGATCAACCACCAAACCAAGTGAACGGTGTCTTCTCCGATGCTTCATATCCACAAATATGTGCTGATAACTTC
>CAYWPW010000081.1:0-8140 GCA_964460095.1 uncultured Candidatus Cloacimonadota bacterium | reverse complement strand
TTCTTTTATTTCTTTTTGGTAATTCAATGAAAGATTTTAATAAAGATAAACCTGAGAAAGAATCAAAAAAAGATAAAGGTTCGATTCCCAGCAGATTATCAATTAATGAAGTTAGAATTGAACAGAAAGTAAAGCCTTCAATTCAGCAGCGAATAAAAATCGATAGATTTACAGGTGGAACAATTGACGGAGCATTATTTGAAAGTATGCCAATTTTTGCTGAAAATGAGATCAAATCAAACAGAATGCAAATAAAAATCGAAAATCCTGTTGATGCGGAAATCGGTTTATTATTGTTGATTCTAAAAGATTTCTGGACTGGAGATTTGCCGATTGGCGGAGAAAAAAATGTCGGAAGAGGAGTTTTGAAAGGATTGAAAATTGAAATTCTGCAAGTGGACAGCCGGATTGAGATTGATGATTTTTTGAAATTATCAGAAGAGAATGCTGGTAAACTGCAGAAGTATGTTTCAATTCTAAATGAAGCGGATTTTGAAAATCACATGAAATATTATGAGGGTATTTATGAGGAGATTCTAAATGAAAGGGAATAATGAAACGAACGGATTAAACCTTAAGACAATTAAAAGCACTGAGATTACCGGAATTGAAATTGCATCTCTGACAGATATTAAGGAATATATCACAAACTCAAGTTATGTCATTGCTTATCTTGATAATGAAGTTTTATTCGGAACTTACGAAAATTCTAAATTTAGTTTCCCGAATAATAAAGAAATCAAATTTGAATATCTGAAAAGAGTCAGAATTTTTAATTTAAGTGAAGAACTTCATATTTGGTTTTCAAAAGGGAAATTTGCCGGAAGATATCGGAAAGATGAAAACGGAATCGGAACTGATATTGTCGAAGCAAATCAGGTTTTGTATGGAACTGAGGTTTGTTATCAAAACGGATATTCCGAATTAACAGAAGAAAGAGGAACAAAAATCGAACTTCCCAATATTCCGCAAAAATGGAATGCAGATAACGATCAGGTTCGAGTGGCTGTCAGAACAAGACATTACATTGAATATTCGAAAGGTTTTCAACCTGGTTACTGCGATGCCCGTTTTGTTCAGTTGGTTCAGTTACCGGAAAAAGGGGGTGAATGATGGAAAAAGGCAAAATAATTAATCTGAAATTAAAAGAAAAAAATGAAACAATTAGTGGATATATTCAGGTTAAAGGGAAAAAAACATTAATTCATTCAAATGAATATCTTTTGTCGATGGAAATGAATAATCAAGAATGTGATGTCCTTATCGTAAATGGGAATAAATTTGGTTCTGTTCTTTTCAATGAGAATGAAATAATGAAAAATCCAACAAAAGGAGGAATCAATTCAAAATCAAACAAAAGAAAATCAAAAACCAAAGCTAAAAAGATAGTAAAAACAAAGAAAACTTATTCACATGCTCCGTATAATTTTATCCGGTTAAATAAGCAAGTTGTTCCTGTTGATACTCCCGGTACTTTTGATAAATATTCAGGAAATACGGGTTTTATTGATTTAGATATTGAAACTAAAACTCCAATTTACATTCGCGGAAAAGGTTCGGATTTTTATCAGCAGGCAGGAAAGTACAGAATTCCCGGAAGTTCGCTTCGGGGAATGATTAGAACAATTGTGGAGATTGTAAGTTGGAGCAAATTCGGATTTGTAAATGATCACTATCTTTATTACAGAACATTTGCGGATAAATCTCATAGGGTCAGAGATGAGTATAAAAATAATATGATTCCGGAAGACGAAGAAGGACACGGACAATATCTTATGAAATCCGGTTTGCTTTACAAAAAAGGTTTGAACTATTTCATTATTCCCGAAGACAAACCGTTTGAACAAATTAAAAAACCTGATTCAGAAAAGAAAATAAGAGAAAATAGAATGCATTACAGTCTGTCTTCATCTTATAATGTGGGAAACAATACTTATATTGTTGTTCCGGGAAGGAAATTTAAACCGGCAGATAAATCAAAGCAAAACGATTGGTATGTATTTGCAAATCCGCAAAATAAAACAAACGCTGTTATGATACCAGAAAAAGATATTCTTAATTTTCGAAATGATTCAAACAGCAAAGCACCGAAAATATTAGAACAAACTGCCAAAAAGGAAGTTCCTTGTTTTTATGTAAACTGGACTGATAAAAAGGGAGAGAATCGAATTTCTTTCGGCCATACCCCATTATTCAGACTTTCTTATTTCAAATCGATTGGAGAACACATAATACAAGATTCTGAAGATGATAAGAAATATGATTTTGCAGAAACAATGTTTGGAATGAAAACTAATTTTGCTACTCGTCTGTTTTTTGAAGATTTAATTATTAAGACTGTCCGAAATATTCGGGATGAGAAAATTTCAAAAATTCTTGCTTCTCCGAATCCAACTTCATTTCAGATTTATTTATACCAAAAGGAATCAACATTTATGGAAGATTTAAGACATTATAATGATGAAACTGAAATTAGAGGGAACAAGTTATATTGGCACAAAAAATTACCGGAATGGTCTGAAGATGTTATAATTCTGAATAAAAATGCTTTTGAATCCAATTTAAAACGGAAATCAATTGATTTGGAGGTTTTTAGAAAAAGTATTGTAAGAGATGAAAAAGGTAAACTTGATATTAAATTGTCAACACTGTCAAAAGAGAATTATTTAATTATCATGGAAATGATTAAGGAAGAGATTAGAAAAGAGAAAAGGGAAATTGAGACCCAGCACTCAGTAATTTCTCCAATTAGCGAAGGAAATAAATTTTCCGGAAAAATCCGTTTTGAAAATTTGACCGATGAAGAACTCGGAGCTTTACTCTTTGCTCTGGATTTGCCAAAAGAATGTTGTCACAAAATCGGAATGGGAAAGCCGATTGGACTCGGTTCAATAAAAATCACACCGAAATTGTTTTTATCGAACAGAAAAGATAGATACAAAAATTTATTAAGCGGATTTTCAAATTTACAAGAGGAATCCGATACAACAATCAATTCTTTTAAAAACGGGTTTGAAAAATACATTTTTTCATATATCAACAAGTCGGATTATAAATCATTATGGCAGGTTGACAGAATGAACGAATTCAAACGAATGCTGACATTTAACCATAATATTAATATTCAAGAAAAACTTTCTTATGTGCTGGATATGAAAGAATATCGTGACAGAAAAGTTTTACCGAAACCGACAGAAGTAAAATAGATGCCTACTTTACACCTACTCTTCTCCCACAATTTAACAGATCCACAAGAAAAAGAAGCAAAAGAAATATTGAAATGTGATTCTATCAAACCTCTTCCTTTTGAACTTTTACAATTATGGAAGCAAATTCCACCTGAAGGTGAAATAGATAAAAATCTGTTGTGTAAATTCAAAAACTATTTGCATACTGAATCTTTGGAAGATGATTTTGTGCTTGTTCAAGGAGATTTCGGAGTTGCTTTTAATATTGTGAACTGGTGTTTGCAGAACAACAGAATTCCGGTTTATGCTACCACCAATCGAATTGCCAAAGAAATAAAAAATCAGGATGGTTCAATAAAGAAGATCAATGTTTTCCAACATATTCAATTCAGGAGGTATAAATTATGACTGAAGGTAAAGAAAAATGAAAAAATTAAAACTCGAACTTTTACAGGCAAAAGAAAATTTTCAAATAATAAATATTATCCTGGAAGGTGACGGAATTCTTGATCCGAGAGAATTAGCGACTGTAGAATTACCGAAAGCAATGGATTTTACAAAGGGCATTGTAATTTACAACAGAGGTCCGATTTGGTTATATACTTATCTGGCATCGCTTTGTAAGCTTTCACCTTGGATTGCTACTTATGATCCTCGTTATCCACCTCATCGTTGTATAGTCGTTTATTCTACGATCAAGACGATTCAACCGGGACCGAAATTTGATATTACGCCGGAAATTATTAATAGATATCTTCCTGCAAAAATGGAGGGGGAAAATAAAGTAATTGCTCTCGTTGGACCTCCTCACAGCGGGAAATCAGTTATTCTATATAATCTTAAAACAACTCTTATGACAAATAGCACTTCTTTACTTTCAAGACTTTTTCCCTCTCAAAAAAAAGAATTATTATCTCAAAAAATTAGAGACAGTATATTTTTTTTACGAGCTTGCCCGGATGGAGAAGGAGATTGGGCTGCGGAGATTTCTCCGAAAGATGTGGAAATTATCCGTTATAAAAATCAATTTAATGACGAATTTGTGAAAAATATTTGCTCACAGATAAAAAGTTTTAAGGAAGAAAAAACGATAGTAGTCGCGGACACAGGCGGAAAAATCGATAAAAAAAATCAGAAGATCTGGAATTTGTGCACTCATGCAATTATTATTTCTCCGGATTCAAAATGTTTTTCGGAATGGAGAGGAGCAGTAAAAGCAAGTGGACTTCAAATTATTGCCGAAATTGAAACATCTCTAAAACCAAAATCTTGTATTCTTTCTAATAAACCTTTACGAATTGGTCTTGGTCCTACTAAGAGAGGTGAAAAAAATATCCAAATTCCTGATGAATTGATTGAAAAGTTTTTTGGAGGAAAATAAAGTTATTACATAGTTCATTAGAATTGTATAGATGTGCAGCTATTACAAAACTTAGAAGCGATTAAGCTGATTGAGACACTTTGGATGATTGTAAACAGGCCGTCTGTATCAGCAGTCCAGCTGTATTACAGAACTTAGAAGCGATTAAGCTGATTGAGACATAAAAATATAATTTCTGAGGAAATTCCCATCTATTTTGTCTGCATTACGAATTTTAGAAGCGACCTGTCTCGTCGTAGTTCGCAAGAACGAAGACGGATTAAGCTGATTGAGACCATAGCTAATGCTCCACCTGAATGTAACGTCTCTAAAAATTACAGAACTTAGAAGCGATTAAGCTGATTGAGACTTTGTTTTTACCGAGATTCTACGGAAAGTAGTAATTTCTTCATTACAGAACTTAGAAGCGATTAAGCTGATCCGTCTTCGTTTCACTACGCCGCGACAGGTTGAGACAGTTGATTGTTGTATTGGTTAATTGGGAAAAAAGGAAGATTTCTGCTTTTTTTTCGGTGTATTTCGGCTTGCCCCGTAAGGAGGAACGACTGTATCGGGGTGTTTAAATTTTCAATTTTCAATTTTCAATATTCAATTCACAACGGAAGCGATTTAGCTGATTGAGACATCACTATTCCAACTATATCCACACAAACAACAAAAAGTAATTAAGAATGTTAGAAGCGATTAAGCTGATTGAGACAGTTGGGCAATTTTTTTAACAAGTTGTTTTTCGTTTAACATTATTACAGAACTTAGAAGCGATTAAGCTGATTGAGACGCTGCAATCCTTTGCTTTGTGTAAAATTCGCACTTGATTACAGAAGTTAGAAGCGATTAAGCTGATTGAGACTCTACATTGTGACATTTGAATTCATAGCCTTGACCTTATTACAGATTTTAGAAGCGATTAAGCTGATTGAGACGCTGAGTCTGTTTTGCTTGTTCTTTTCGTTCATAATTATTACAGAAGTTAGAAGCGATTAAGCTGATTGAGACCAAAGTATTGCTTGTTTTTGCTCGTTACAGAAGATACCCAATTTATTACAGAACTTAGAAGCGATTTAGCTGATTGAGACACAGCATTTCAAACTGAAATTATCAAAATCACCTTGAGCAACTGATTACAGAACTTAGAAGCGATTAAGCTGATTGAGACGGAAATATATCGCCCTGCCTGCATTTTATAAAAGTAAATTCCGCTTGAATTACAGAACTTAGAAGCGATTAAGCTGATTGAGACATTTTATTTGATATTGTTAACCTTAACTTTTCGAGAATGATATTACAGAAGTTAGAAGCGATTAAGCTGATTGAGACCCGTCCTTGGCTGTGATAACTTGATTGAAAGAATAAGATTACAGAAGTTAGAAGCGATTAAGCTGATTGAGACGGTTTCGTGTAAGACATGCCATGTTTCTTTAGTAATGAATTACAGAACTTAGAAGCGATTTAGCTGATTGAGACAGTTACACTAATTCATAAACTTTTTTAACAGCTAACTCTTCAGCTTCACCATGCTCTGGAGCCCTACTATGAGCTCTCTGAATTTCTTTTATATTACAGAACTTAGAAGCGATTAAGCTGATAAAATGGTGAACTGGTTGAATTAGTTGAACCGGTTAATTGGGAAAAGAAAGATATCTGCTTTTTTTCGGTGTTACTCGGTGTTTAATTTTTCAATATTCAATATTCAATATTCAATTCAAAACGGAAGCGATTAAGCTGATTGAGACGTTTGAACAAATCTATCCCCGTTAGCTGAACAGGTGTTTTGTTTCTTTGTGCAAACATTACAGAACTTAGAAGCGATTTAGCTGATTGAGACGTAAAAAATAAGGTATTTTTCTTGGCTCCCTTAACCAATGGATAAATTACAGAACTTAGAAGCGATTTAGCTGATTGAGACGCATCCTTTAAAACAATAACCCTAACAGAATCCTTAACATTATTACAGAACTTAGAAGCGATTTAGCTGATTGAGACACATGTCTTCAAGGCATAGATCTAACATATCGTCCTCACTATTACAGAACTTAGAAGCGATTTAGCTGATTGAGACATTGTTTTTTATCAATACCGTGGTATTCCGTGATATCCAGTATATCCACATTACAGAACTTAGAAGCGATTTAGCTGATTGAGACAACTTTTCAGGATGCTTACCGTTCATTCCCGACCAAATAAGAATATTACAGAACTTAGAAGCGATTTAGCTGATTGAGACGCAATTTCAAGAATTATCATCCTCCGGATACTCGGATAAGGTTCATTACAGAACTTAGAAGCGATTTAGCTGATTGAGACAATATCTGGGTTATCATCAAATTGCACGGTTTTGCCTACTCTTATCATTTTTTCTCCATTACAGAACTTAGAAGCGATTTAGCTGATTGAGACATATGTTAGTTCCATACATCTCTACGGTTTCTCGGCAATGAGGATTGTACTTGATTACAGAACTTAGAAGCGATTTAGCTGATTGAGACTTCGGTGGCGATAATTCGCACACCTTCCCGACGTCCACATTATAAATAAAGTATGGTCTCTTTGGGACACCTACTTTATTACAGAACTTAGAAGCGATTTAGCTGATTGAGACAAAATAACTTTTTACCATGAACACTTCCAACTTGCTCCACGATTACAGAACTTAGAAGCGATTAAGCTGATTGAGACATTCTTAATAATGACCTGCAAAGTTTTCTTTTTTGTTTCAGAGGTTTTTGTTTTGCTCTTTCTGAGTAAATTACAGAACTTAGAAGCGATTTAGCTGATTGAGACTCTTATTGAATCTATGATTATAGATTTAGTAAAGCAATGATTCTCCAATCTATTACAGAACTTAGAAGCGATTTAGCTGATTGAGACGGAGTGTAATCTACAATTGAATTCACAATGCGTTGAGTTGTTTTCATTACAGAACTTAGAAGCGATTAAGCTGATTGAGACAATTACAATTAGTGTTTCCTTTAAGTTTACAAACCCCTTCTCTTTTTTTATTACAGAAGTTAGAAGCGATTAAGCTGATTGAGACCGAGATTCCTTAAATCTACTCCATATCGATTTCTAAACTCCAATTACAGAAGTTAGAAGCGATTAAGCTGATCCGTCTTCGTTTCACTACGCCGCGACAGGTTGAGACAGTTGATTGTTGTATTGGTTAATTTGGGGAAAAAGAAGGTTTCTGCAATTTTAATTTCAATGTTTATCGGTGTTTAATTATTCAATTTTCAATATTCAATATTCAATTCAAAACGGAAGCGATTAAGCTGATTGAGACCTTTTTCACCGGTAAATATTTCGTCTACGTTTGCGAAAATAATAGTAAACATTACAGAACTTAGAAGCGATTTAGCTGATTGAGACTGCAGCGATACTTTTACTGATTGCTTTCGGAAGCGAATCCATTACAGATGTTAGAAGCGATTTAGCTGATTGAGACATTCCGACAGTTCCCTCTGCCAAAATGTTAGATTCATCCATTACAGAACTTAGAAGCGATTTAGCTGATCCGTCTTCGTTTCACTACGCCGCGACAGGTTGAGACAGTTGATTGTTGTATTGGTTAATT
>CAYWPW010000080.1:0-8262 GCA_964460095.1 uncultured Candidatus Cloacimonadota bacterium | reverse complement strand
TAGATAAGATTCTTATTGCTATCTATCTGGGATATTCACATCTTCAAGTTTTTCATTTAGATGAAAAAGAAGAATATGACCGTGAAAAATATTATAGTGTCAACAATATGTTAATTCGTCTCTGGTTCTGGATTGGACCTACTGCACACGCTTTTGTGTTTATCGTCTCAGCAATTTTATTCAGACCAATAATTTTCTTCATTTATACAATCGGAGTCGCAAATATCTGGATGATTGTTCTCTGGATTATCCAGATAAAAACAAATAAAAAAATCCTTATAACCAGCGAGTGATTATAAGGATTTTTAGAAGATATTTTTTTAAGCTTTCTTTAATTCAAATTTCCAAACGAACAATATCATTATTGCTGCTAAAATCGCGCCAAAAACCCAGAAACCAAAGGCAGCATCCCAACTGTAATTCTCAATTAAATAGCCGGTTCCAACACCTGTTAAACTTGCACCAACATAACCCAAAGCATCGATAAAACCTGTAACAGAAGATGCAGCTTTGCGTGATCCCAGGTCTGCGGGCAGGGCAGCTACAAGAAGTACGTGGGGTCCAAATGTGAAAAATCCGATAAATAATAAAATTACTAAGCTGATAATCCAATTCACACCTGGAACAATTCGATAAAGATAGCAGAATACAGCTAATAAAACTAACATTATAAATGCTATCGGTGCTCTGCGATGCTTGAAAATACGATCAGAAGCCCAACCTGCAAAAAGCGCTCCCAGACCACCTGCAACAGGAAAAGCAATTGCTTTATAAGCAGCCAGAGAAATCGTGGCTCCCTGCTCTTCAAACATGTAAGTTGGTGCCCAGCTCATAAAACCGTATCGAACAATATTCAAACCAAAAAGAGCGAATCCTGCAAACCACACATAAGGATTCAAAAGAGTTATTTTTAATGTTTTCTTAAAACCAATATGATGATCCTCTTTAATTTCGGAACTTTCAATTCCCTGTTCCTGTTCTTCCAAACTTGGTAATCCTACTTCTTCCGGTGCATTTCGAGCCCTGATATACCAGTGAATTGCCAGAGCAATACAAATGATTGCGGGAATCCAGAAGGTAAAACGCCAATTCAAATATTTTACAATTGTACCAGCCAGAAACCAGGAAAACGCTCCCCCAATGATATAGCTTGTACCGAGTCGTCCGGATATTTTTCCCCTAATCTTTTTGGGAAACCAGTTTGCTTTTGCTTTCACTGTCGGTCCCCAACCCATTGATTGGAAATAGCCATTCAATCCCCAAAGAATTGCCATAAGAATTAATGCACCAGCACTGAAACCAAAAATGATATTAAGAATCGCAGAAACTACCAATCCGATGGTTATTATTCTTCGTGAATTAAGTTTATCGCCAAGCTGACCATTAATGAATTGTCCCACTGCATAAGCAAAAAATAAACTACTGAGCACAACTCCCATATTTGTTTTGGTTAATCCGAATTCACTCATAATTTCGGGCATGGCAATAGAGATATTCACACGTAAAAGATAAAATGATGCGTAAGTTACCCACATCATCCAGAACATTTTCTTCTGCCAGGATTTAATCTGAGCTGAAGTATTTAAACTGTTTTTCACTTTCTTTTTTCTCCTTTAATATTATTTTTTATATTTGTTGATGATTGTGCTGGATAATACGGTATTACAATTACTTTTCCCCCGATGCTATCCATTACTTCTCTGGCTTCTTCAATAGCTTCATCAGTATGACTGGAACTTTCCATTAAAATATCAGGTTTGATTTTCTTTACATTTGGCAGGGGTGAATAGGTTTCTTGAGCAACTACTAGATCTACAAATTTCAATGAGTTTGCCAGGTCGCATCTTTCATCAAAAGAAAGTATTGGTTTGGTTTTCTTTTCCATTACTGCTTCGTCTGTTAAGATTCCGACGATAAGTTTCCCGTCTTCTCCGGCTATTGCCTTGGCGTTTTCCATCATTTTAAGATGACCTTTGTGGACAATATCCAATACATAATATGAATAAACTAATTTCATCTATTTACCTTTTTTATAACCTTTATTATAATATGGTGAACTTTCACGTCTGAATAAAATAAATATTTTCTGTAGCTGTAATTTACTATATTAAATGAGATTATAGAAATAATAGTATATGTATGAGTAATTTGATAATACAATTGAAAAAGTGAAATTTCACTTTTATTTTAATATTCCACCTTTAAATTAAATCTTAGGCAATATGCTTTATTTTTATTGTAGTTGCTAATTGGTGCGTCATCTTTGATATTAATTAATTTTCTCAAATGAGATCTCAATCTGCTTACTCTATCTTTCAATTTTGCAGGATTGGTTCTTAGATATGTTGAATATTTTGAAATTTCCGATTTATTATCGTAAAAGTCTATTAATAAATTCCAAAGTTTATTGGGTTTACCTCTACATTCAAATCCGAATAACCTGGCAGATTGTTTGCCGGTCTTTATTTTTCTGGTTGTAAACTCAATTTTGATTTTTTCATAGTAATAGATATTCATGGTTATTTCTTTCCATTTAAGATCTTTGAGGTCTGCAAATTCTGCTATCGGTTTTATAAGATTTTTATCTTCTTTATTTTCAAAATCAGGAGCAATTTGCGGAGGAAAATATGGCAAAACAACCACTTTTCCATCAATACTTCCCATAAATTTTTTCGCTTTCTCAACCTCATTTTCATCGTGACTTGTACTTTCCATCAAGACGTCGGGTTTGATTTTTTTTAAATTTGGCAGCGGTGAATATGTTGCCTGGGGTATAACAATATCCGGATATATTAACGCAGAAGCTAATTCAAATCTTTCATCAAAAGAAAGTATTGGTTTTGGTTTTTTCTCCATCACAGCTTCATCAGTTAGGATTCCAACGATTAATTTTCCATCTTTCCCAGCCATGGCTTTTGCACTTTTCATCATATTCAAAAGTCCTTTATGGACAATATCCAGCACAAAATAGGAATAGACTAATTTCATTTTTTTATTTGATTTTTTATATTAGATGATGATTGTGAAGGAAAATACGGTATCACAATTACTTTTCCACCAATACTTTCCATTACTTCTCGTGCTTCTGCAATAGCTTCATCAGTGTGGCTGGAGCTTTCCATCAGGATATCCGGTTTGATTTTCTTTACATTTGGCAGGGGAGAATAAGTTTGCTGGGCAACAACCAGATCTAC
The DNA here is from genome assembly GCA_964460095.1 of uncultured Candidatus Cloacimonadota bacterium. Classification (GTDB taxonomy): domain Bacteria; phylum Cloacimonadota; class Cloacimonadia; order Cloacimonadales; family TCS61; genus JABMPU01. Next base: position 5,068 of record CAYWPW010000080.1, on the reverse strand, counting down.
ACATTTGAGAGCATTTGCCAGATCAAACCTTTCGTCAAATGATATAATTGGTCTTGACTTTTTCTCCATTACTGCTTCATCAGTTAAGATTCCAACGATAAGTTTACCATCTTTTCCAGCAATTGCTTTGGCATTTTCCATCATCTTAAGATGTCCTCTGTGTACGATATCTAATACATAATATGAATATACTATTTTCATTTTTCCTCTTTTGTTAATGTTTTGAACTTGTGTCGAAATTATAAGATTTGATATTTTATCAAGTTTTTTAATATTTTAGAAGTTTAAGTTCAAACTCAATCCAATATTTTCCCGGATAAGTATTGGTGTTATGTGCAACTTATTAAATTCTGTTTTATCTGTTGCATCTGAAGAAATATAGGCGATCCACCATCCCAAAGCTACCTGCGAAATAAAATGTTTGTTGTCATTAATTCTGGTTAGACCCGTTAAAGTCGATGCTAAATAAAAACTACTTTTCAAATAAATATTATCCGCCATCTTAGCTGCTGATAGGAATGGAATGGCTCCCATAAAACTGTGTCCACTCACAGAATTTGCATCATTGTATAAATGCCAAAAAGAACCGAATTCGTATGGTCTTGAGCCACCCAGAACTCTTTGAAATGTGAGCAATACAGGAACTCCAACCAAATAGCTTCTTAATGTTCGTTTTCCCCATTTATTAATAATTGAACCAAAATATGTTTCTTTGGCAAATTCACTGACAAAAGTAACTGTCAAATAAATCGGGATTGTAATCTTACCATTTCCAGAATCATGTATTAATTTTGAAAAAGCGTTAGTACTTTTTGTTCGAATATTTTCCTGAAAATAATCCTGGAAATTCCCATCTAAAGAAGTATTAGCAAAAACACCCGCAGCTCCAATCACCGTAGCTAACCTGAATATGTTTTCTTTTGAATAAAAATTTCGATAATCATTCAGAACATCGTTTGTGGTTTGAATAGTTAATTCTTTAATATTGAATTCAGCGTTCAAAGAAAGTGCTGAAATTAATATGAAAATAAGGATGATTTTTTTTGATATTTTCATATTTGATATTTTCAATTTTATGAAAAAGGCAAGAATTTTTCATTTCTCGCCTTTTCCTTTAGTTCAAAAAAACTTTTTTTACAATTTAAAATTCCACATCGATAGAAAAAACTATAAGCTCATGATCTTCGAATGAAAGTGTGGTTATTACGTTTTCCGTTGTCTTAAATCTGAGTCCGGCTTGAAAAACAAAATCGTCTTTATCTTCATTTTGAAAGTCTTTATCAAAAATGTAATTCAGTTCAATAATAGCACTTAATCTATCTTTTAATTGACTGTATAAAAAGTAGTTATTCACACCAACTGCAGCTTTGGTTGCATCTCCATAAAAAGAAGCATACGTAAAATGAAGATTGGGAAGTGTAATATTTCCGGATAAAAATGGAGAATATTTCTGTTCTGCTTCAAAAAAATTATTATTCAGTAAACCATAAAAATATCCAACAGCACCAAAAGAAACTGAGATCTTATAAAATTCACCTGCATTCGGGAAAATCTGATATTTCAAGAGTAAATCCTGACTGATATACTTACTTTCATAAAAATTGGAACGAGCAGTAAATTGCAATAACCAATATTTATAGGAAAAATTTATCGCTTCAAAGGTAAGAGGTGCAATTCCGGCTTTTGCGCCAATCTCCATTTTTTGGGGAATAAGCTCACCATTCTGAAAACTGATTACATTAAATGGTGGTGGAGAACTGAAAAATTCAGCATGTTTTTTCTTCAGATAATCCATAAGTTGCTGCTTTACTTTATCTTTAGATTTTTTGATCTTTGCCTTTTCTTTATCTTTGCGAATTTGTTCTTTCTGCTTCTCTTCTTTCAGCTTACTTTCCTCTTTCTTTTTCTCGAATTCCATCCACTTCCGTTCAATATCACGTTGAATTTCTTCCTTTAAAATCCTGTTGAATTCTTCTCTTTCATATCGGATAAGACTGTAATAAATTCCATCTTCTTCAAATCTGTTGGTAATGGCTATTCCCTTTAAACCAATATCCGAACTGATCTCTACGGATGTAGAAGTAAATTCAGATACTTTTCCGCTTTTTTCCTGCAACTGGTTTTTGATTTCACTTCTAACCTTTGTTTCGATGTTCCTGCCAAATTCTTGTAATGCTTCATTACCAGCATCTTTTTTGGATTTCTCCGATACACCGATACCAAAATAATAATTGGTATAATCCTTAATTGCCTGACCTTGTTTGTATCTTTGAACCCATTCCGGAGCTTCTTTCGGTTCAGCAAAGATAACGATTGAACTGATTAATAACGCAAAAAATAGAATAATTTTTAAGCTTTTAGTTTTCATTTTTTCCATCCTTATAATATATATTTTATTCAAATCAAATCTACTCTTTGATATTTTTTTGTCGATATTTTTCTAAAAAAACAATTTTCAAGTTTCACTTTTTTATCTACGAAATATCAAGATTATTAATAACTTATATTTTTTTAATAGCACGATCGTCTTTTTTGAAATTCCATTTCTTAACCGGAGTTTTCCAATCTCCATACCTGTAAGTCAAATAACCATCATAGTCTTTTGGAACCGAGTATGATTTTTCATTAAAATCAACTGCTGCCAATTCTTCATAAAATATTTTCGGAACAGATTTTAAAACAGGTTTTTTTACTCCCACAGTCCAGAAATATTCATCATCTTTTTTTCTTTTGAAAAATATATCCAGAGTTGCATCACCTTTGATGAACAGGAATTTCCTGTTTCGAATTTTTACGATTCGCACTTCACCCTTTTTAAAAGGTTCGACATCAAATTTATATTTTTTTACTCGCACAATATAACCATGAAAGAATATATTAAATAAAATGGAAAGCAGTTTTTTTTCGTTATCCTTTACAAGCGAAATATCCATATCATTATCCCAGGGCAATAATCTATTTTCCCTGACTATTCCCAAAAGGGTTCCACCTTCCAGCCAATACGGAATTCCATTTTTTTCCATAATTTTAGTTACTCTTTGTAACATTTTCATGGAGTTTTTAAGATTTTTTCCTGTTAATTTCTTTTTGCCAGCCATATTAATTTTTCTTATTTTTGTCTGAGATAAGATAGATTAATCATCTATCTGGAATTGTAAATTATAAAGCGTTTTATATTTATCGCAGGTCTGCAGAAGTTCTTTATGTTTACCGATTCCAACTATTTTACTTTTATCTAAAACCACAATTTTATCTGAAGAGAGAATCGTGGAAAGCCTATGAGCAATGATGATCACGGTTCGATTTTTTGTGGCTTGTTCGATACCTTTCTGAACTTTCTTTTCTGCTTCCGTATCGAGAGCACTGGTTGCTTCATCAAAAATCAAAATGGGAGGATCTCCCACAATTGAACGGGCAATACACAATCTTTGTTTTTGTCCTCCGGAAAGATTGGAAGCCCTGGTGTGTAGTTGTTCATTATATTTGTTTGGAAGGTTTTCAATGAATTCATCAGCATTTGCGATTTTTGCAGATTTTTCAATTTCTTCTTCTGAAATTTCATCTAAAGAACCATATCGGATATTATTGGCAATAGAATCACCGAATAAAATTGATTCCTGGGTAACAGTACCAAATAGCTTTCTTAAATCTTTTAATTTGATCTTTTCAATCGGAATTCCATCAATTAGAATCTCACCCGAACTTACATCATACATCCGCGTTAAAAGATTCACCAGGGTTGTTTTCCCGGTTCCGCTGCCACCAACAAGCGCCACTTTTTCACCTTTATTTACTTCCAGAGAAATATCCTTCAAAACCTCAATCTCATTTTCATAGGAAAAGGAAACATTCTTAAACTCAATTTTATTTTCAAAGTTCGATTTTTCGATCTGGTCAACAGATTCGTGAATTTCAGATTTTCTATTTAAAATAACTGAAATCCTATCTAAAGAAACCAATGCTTTTCTAATATCAGTATAAGCTTTAGTTAATTGTTTCATAGGACGCAGCATCGAAAATATCGCAAATAAAAAAGCCGTGAAACTACCAAATGTAAAAGTGCTGTTCGCAGCTAAAACCTGTTTCCCTCCAATAATTAGAATGATTATGCCGGTGACGGTTCCATTGATCTCGGAGAGGGGAACATGGACGGCGGAATAAACAATGGATTTTCGCCAATATTGAAAATATTTTTCATTGATATTCTTAAATTTTTTAAATTCAAAATTCTCACGAGAAAACGCCTTCACGATTTTCATGCTGCTCAATGTTTCTTCAACATTAGAAAACATATCTGACGATTGAGTTTGAATCCGTTTGGCATATTTTTTTATCTTTTTTCCCAGGTAACCTAAAATTATACTGAAAATTGGCAGCAAAATAAGACTGATCAGAAAAAGTTTTGCATTCAGGAAAAGTGCAATTCTGGCGAAAACCAGAAGTAAAACAATATCCTGTAAAGCCTTGAATAACGAACCAATAAAAAGGTTGCTCACAATTTTAACATCTGAAACCATTCTGACCAGGGAATCCCCAACTTTATTCTTACCGAAAAAAGTTAATGACTGGTAAAGATATTTCCTAAACATCCGGTCACGAACTTCACGGATCGTTTTTCCGCGAAGATTGGCAAACATCAACCTGTTGCCATAAAAGAAAAGATTTTTGATCAGAACGAGGGTAATCAAAAGAACGCTGATGAATCCTAATAAAAATAGTGAATCTGTAACTGATAGAATATCTTTCAGATTGTCTAAAAGCGGTTTGTAATCTGATGTTTTTGTTAACGTGAAAATACTTCCGTTTTGAGTAAAGAATTCAGAGATTGCGGTTTGAACTGCATTCCAAAAATCTGGAAAATTTGAATATAAAATTTGAGGTTTTGAATCTACAAAAACATAATCAAACAAAGGAACAGCCATAGTTATGCTGACTCCACTGAAGATGGCGAATCCGAACATGAAGACAAGCCCGGCTAACAAATATCCCCAGTGCCGAATCATGATTTTATAGATTCTACTTAGATTTTTCATTAATTTCCTTTTGCAGAAATAGGATAAAATTTTCG
>CAYWPW010000079.1:0-8271 GCA_964460095.1 uncultured Candidatus Cloacimonadota bacterium | reverse complement strand
AACAGTGGATGGTGCTATTACGACCTATAATTCTGATGTTAATGCATATGTCGAAACTGATAATAGAACCATCATTTTAACCGACAATATAAGAAATATTGATAGCAGCATTCCTGCAACCGGCTTTATAAATACTGATCCTGTTGACCCCTATATTACTCCGGTAACATTTACAGTGACCATTCCGATTCAAGAAGTAACAAGTAGTGGAGATTATCCTTGGTTGTTTCCACCCTATAATCCGTTCATCTTTACAAATTACAATCGAAATCTCGAAATACATTTACCGGATTATCCACCCACAGATTTAGCAGATGAAAGTTTGTTCCACACCGAAGATGATGTCAGTGATCCGGGTGAAGATGGAGCTTATGGAGTTGGTCTTTGGTATCGAACAGAAAATTATTTGCCCTGGGCTTTTCATATTGCTGAACCGAGTGATTATCCTATAGAAAAAGCAGAAATCACTTCTGCCTTCTTACATTTTGCTGAATGGGCAATCAGTGATGGAGAAGATTATCAGGATTGGTACTCTAATATAAGCTCAGGTTATAGAGACGATGACTATATTTATGTTCCTTAAAAAATTGTAATTCCTGAATATTGGGTTGAAAAGAGAGGGGGAGTTTCTCCTCTCTTTTTTTATCTGTAAATAAATTCGATTCGAACAAAAGATTCTGTAAAACCGCTGATAATTTTTACTGTAATTTTTTTTACACCCCTTCTTCTGAGTTCTCTACTCGAAAAATATTCGGAAGGAACTTTGTGAGGAATTTTTGATTTCATCACTCCACTCATATCGTAATATTCTGTTTCAATATCTCCAAAGAAGCGATAATCGTATGAAAATGGTATTACTTTGGGTCTGCCATAATAACTTGTTAATTCGCCTTTGCTTTTTTTATAAATATAATCCAGTTCAACATAATCATCGATAGTGTAATCCCTGGGAAATTTATCGAGGGAGTATTCCAAACCAGCAGAAACCAATCTATTTTTATCGAAATGATAAAATTCTATCCAGTCTGTAAAAGCAGAATCAGCTACTGCAGTGATTCTGAATTTTTTCATTGAAATTAACTTATCAGCTACAAAATCTCGAATCTGACCTTGCAGAAGCCCTTTATCCAGATTTACAAATTTATCCATTTGTTTCAGACTGGGATTCAGGTCATAATCAATAGCGATCCTTTTTTTCACTATACAACTGAAAAGAATTGAGATAAGTAATACTATGATAAAATACTTTTTTTTCATAATTTGCCCTCAATAAAAACAAAAATAAAATAAATCATCGCATATTTCTGTCAAATAAAAGATTTGGAACATTTCTCTATTACCTTGAAAAGGTTTAAAAGTTTTCTTTTCTAATCGAACCTTTTCAATGGTTGAAACAACTGATTATCAGTCTAATCATTAAAAAAGAATACTTGAAAGAGTTTCTCTGTTTGCAAATCTTTTCACGGTTGGAGGAAAGAGCGGACATTTTTATATTGACAAACATTCATAAATGCAAAATTTACAAAATGTTTTTCAGGACTTCTTGTATCAGTTCTGAAAAATTAGCACACGATTTCAATTTAGGAAAAAGATGAAAAGAAAGTTATTTCGCATAAATTTGGATTTTAAATCCCTAAAATCATCATTTTTTTTCAAATATTAAGAATCTTAAAAAAGAAAGATAAAAAATCAAAGGAGGAGAAAATGCGTATTAGGTTTAGTGGATTGTTATTTATTTGTTTTTTTGTATTCTTTAGCTCGATTTGTTCAGCTGGAGAGGTTTTTAAACAGGTTCAAGAAAGTGGGATTGTAAGAATTGGACTCGAAAACGATATTATCCCATCAGCTTTTATCAATGAAGAGAATCAGTGGGTTGGTTTTGAGGTAGATATGGCTGAAGCTCTTGTGGAACATCTTGAAAAATATGTTGGAAAAGAACTGAAGATTGAACGTGTGAAAGTAGATAATGAAACTCGAATTTCTTTTATATTTTCCGGAAAGGTAGATTTAAGCATTTCCAATATGACTCACACCAAAAAGCGGGATGATTTCATCGACTTTTCGATCACCTATTTTTGTGATGGTCAGAAGATCCTGGCAAAGAAAGGTAAATTTGAGAAACTGGATGATTTAGCAGGAAAGTTGATTACTGTGGAAAAAGAAACAACAGCTGAAATGAAGGCTGTCGAAATTTTAACAAAAATTGGTGTCCAGAAACCTGAACAATATATATTAGCAAGAAGAGTTACAGAGTGTTATGAACTTCTTAAAAATGATAAAGTTGACGCTTGGTTAAATGATAGTTCAATTCTTATTGGATTTTCATCTCTTGAACCTGGAAAATATGAACTGGTTGGTGATTTCCTCAGTAACGAGCCATATGGGATGGGTTTGCCGGAAAACGACAGCGATTGGCGGGATGCAGTTAACTTTGCCATTCAGGATATCTGGATTGACGGAACATACATGAATATCTACAATAAATGGTATGGAACGGATTCTTCATTTTATCTCCCAATGAGCAAACAAATCGAAATCTGGCCTTAAAAAATATTTTTTTAAACAAAAGGGAGAGAAGTGAAAAAAAATATTTTCGGTTTAAGTATTTTTTCATTTATTATCTTATTAGGATGCGCCAAAACTCCAAAAAAAGTTTTACTCATTTTTAGTTATCATCCGGAATATTCGTGGGTAGCGGAGCAAACAAAAGGTGTGGAAGATATTCTCACGGATAAAGTTTTTGATCAAGAGAATGAAACGATTATCCAAGACAGTAAATACAAAATTGAAAAATTCTATCTGGATACAAAAAGAAAGACAAGTCTGGAATGGAAAACTGAAGTTTCTGAAAAAGCAGTTGAAAAAATCAATGAATTCAAACCTGATATTGTTATTGTATTTGATGATAATGCTTGCGAATTAGTAGCAAAACAATACATCGGGAAAAAACTGCCATTTGTTTTCTGCGGGATGAATGGTGAACCTTCTGATTATGGCTTTCCTGCTGAAAATATTACAGGTGTAATCGAAAGACTTCACATCAATGAATCGTACCATCTTCTTAAACAAATTCTGCCGGATGTTGAGAAAATTGCCTTCATAACAGATTATAGCATTACTTCACAAAAGATTGTAAGCAGGATAAACAAAGTTGATTTTCCTGCAGAAATTAGCGAAATATTTACAATAAATGATCTTGATGAATGGAAAACAAAGATAAAGGATTTCCAAACAAATGTCGATGCTATTGGTATAATTCTGTATCACACAATTAAAGAAGACGGAAAAAGAATTCCTTCTGAAGAAGTAATTAATTGGACACTTGAAAATAATCAGCTTGCTGAATTTGTTTTCTGGGATTTTGTGATTGCAGATGGTGCATTTTGTGGAGTTACGATCTCCGGTTATGAACAGGGAAAAGCAGCCGCAGAAATTGCAAAAAGAATTTTAAATGGTGAAAAACCTTCTGATATTCAAATTTCTCGTGAAAACGTGATTATTCCGATGATTAACCTGGAAAGAGCAAAACAACTTAACCTTAAAATCGATAAAGAAATTCTAAAAAAATATGGGAGTTAATATGTTAACTTTTGCAGAAGAACTATTATTACTTGCCTTAGATGACGAAAAGGGAGTACTCGTTCAAATGCCGATTATGTCATTTGAATATGGACTTATTGGAGCAATTCTGATGGAATTAGCTCTGATGAACAAAATCGATACGGATTTGAAAAATCTGATTCTCATCGATGAAGCTGAAACCGGAGATGAGATTTTCGATAAGGTCATCCGCTTTATTAAAGAATATCCAAAATCTAAAGATGCAAAATATTGGGTTAATGTAATTTGCAGTAGAATCGAAAATCTCAAAGACCTTTTATTAGCCCGTCTTATTGAAAAGGGTATTTTGAAAGAGGTTGAAAAAAAGATTCTCTGGGTTTTCTCAAAAAGGCGATATCCTGTAGTTGATAACAAAGAGGAAAAAGAGGTAAAAACCAGGATCCGTGATACTATTTTGAGTGACGAAATTCCAGATCCGCGGGATATTGTGTTGATTTCTCTGGTCAGGACTTGTGGGCTAATGGATGAAATTTTTTCTCCTGAAGAAATTGAAATAGCAAATTCCCGCATTGCTCAAATCGCAAAGATGGATCTGATTGGTCAGGCTGTTTCTAAGGTTGTAAATGAGATTCAGAAAATGGTCACATCTGCTGTTGCTTCAGTAATGATGGGTCCATCAGCTTAGTATCTCTTTCGATTGGCTGAGATTTTGATTCATGTATGAGTAGGAAATCCCAAAAGTACATCTGTTAAACGAATCTGGATTTATAGTTTTATTTTGTTCTGTATTTTCGTTTATTTGGTGATTGGAAGTGGAGATTTGAAAAAGGAAGAAGCTGGCATGATTTTTAAAGAGTTTCAATCTGAATGGTTTGATGAACCGGTATATGATGAACAGGGATTTATTCCTTATCATTATAAGGGAAAAACATATAATCTTTGGTTCGGGAAAATAGGGAAAAACAACAAACCGCCATTGCTCGTAATTCACGGAGGACCCGGGAACAATCATTTCAATCTGGTTGCTTTGCAAGCTCTTGGTTTTGAACGACCAATAATTTTCTATGATCAGCTCGGATGTGGTAATTCTGAAAGACCTGATGATTCGAGTTTATGGCTTCCCGAACGCTTTTTTAATGAAGTACAAACCGTAAAAGATTTTCTGGGATTAGAAGAATATCATCTTTTGGGACACTCCTGGGGTACGACTGTTGCTACAGCATTTGCTCACAAGCATCCGCAGGGAATTTCGAGTTTAAGCCTTCACAGTCCGATTCTTAGTTTTCCAAAATATCTCGAAGAAGTTTCTCCAAAATTAAAAAAAAGTTTACCTGGCAATTTAGCAGAAATAATCGATGCATGCGAGTTAGAAAAAAAGGATTGTGGAGAAAATTACGAAAATGCAGTTTTCGAATATGTGAAACGATATGTTATCTTAACGATTCCTTTTCCAGAACCTTTGAAAAGAATGATAATGAAGAGAAATAAAGAACTACATCGGGTTATGATCCACAGCGATTCAGAACTGAATATTTTGGGAAATTTAAAAGATATTGATGTTTCGAGTTCTCTCTCTAAAATAAATATTCCGGTATTATTTACATGTGGTCAATCTGATCTATGTACACCAGAGTTTACACTTTGGCATTATTCACTAACTGACAAAGCTGATATGCATATCATAGAAAATAGTGCTCATATGAGTCCGGTGGATAATCCTCTAAAATTATTAAACATCCAAATGGAATTTATGCAAAAGCACGAAAAAAATAAATGACTAATTCTAAATGAAAATTCAGATTTAGAAATTTATATTTAATGTTTTTTCGTATTAGGTGGTAAAAAATGAAGCAGTTAAATTTTATTTTGATTTATCTATTTTTAAGTATTTGTTTCATTTCCTTTCTTTCATCAGAAGAGGAAATTTTGGAGCAAACTATAGTTCTGGAAGTTCAGTGGTTTCCACAATCTCAATTCGCAGGCTATATTATGGCTTTTGAAAAAGGATTTTATAAAGATTTAGGATTAAACGTTCAGATTAGTTTTTCCGATGGAACAGACAGTCCAATTAATAAAATCCTGAATGAAGAAGCAAAGTTCTGTACAGCTTGGTTGTCTCAAGCGATTGTACTAAAAACAAAAGGAACACCAATAGTTAATATCTCTCAAATCCTACAAAAATCTTCTCTTATGCTGGTCACAAAAAAAACCAGTAACATCTTAAGGCCAACAGATATGAATGGAAAATGCATCAGTACCTGGGGTGGTGATTTTTCCTACCAACCAAATGCTTTTTTTAATAAGTTCGATATAAATGCAAAAGTTGTTCCCCAGTCTTTTACGATCGATGCCTTTCTTGCTGGTGCTTGCGATGTTTGCTCTGCAATGTATTACAATGAATATCACAAATTCATTCAAGCAGGAATAAATGAAGATGAATTAGTTCCTTTTTTCTACTCGGATTTTGATCTGAATTTCCCAGAAGATGGGCTATATTGTACTGAAAAAACATATAACTCCAATCCTGAACTTTGTAGAAAATTCGTTCAAGCTTCCATAGCAGGTTGGGAATATGCTTTTGCTCATCCTGAGGAAACTCTGGATTTTGTGATGAAATACTGCGATGAATATCATATGCAAACCAACCGGTCTCATCAGAAGTGGATGCTGAAGGCTATAGAAACTGCTGTTAAATATCAAGTTGGTAATGATCTGGAGAATTGGGGAAAATTGCGAAAAGATGATTTCCTGAGAGTTGCGTATGAATTGAAAGAACAAGGCTTTATAGATGAAATTCCGAGTTTCGATAATTTTTTTAAAGGTGATAAGAAATGACAGATGATATAAAATTAGAAGTAAAAAAGCCAATCCTGAGAAAATTAATTCTTTCCATTGGAATTCCTCTCTTAATAGTTTATTTAACAGTTTTAGTTCTCAATTATTTCTGGGGAAAAAGTGCTTCTCTTGAGCAGACAAAAAATTACCTGATAGAATTGACAGACCATCATGCTGCAGTTCTGGATGCTCAATTTTCAAAGATAACCATGGCTCCAATTGCAGTTTCGGAAGCTCTTGAATCTTTTCAAAAACCAACTCATGAGCAGCTCATTTCTCTAATTAAGGAAAAAATGGAATTCAATCAGAATATTTTTGGGATGGCTGTTGCATTCGAGCCTTTTGACTTTAATTCCCAAAAAGAGTTTTATGCTCCTTATGTGAGCAAAGAAAATGGGAATTTTACATCTTGTGAGCTTTCTGATAGTTACAATTATCTGTTTAAAGATTGGTATTTAATACCTAAACTACTGAATCACTCTTATTGGAGTGAACCATATTTTGATGTAGGTGGCGGAAACATTTTGATGAGTACATTTTCCGCACCGATTTATTCCAAAAATAAATTCATAGGAATCGCAACTGCAGATATGTCTTTGGAAAATCTTAAAGCTCGAATGGACAGTGTTAAAATTATGGGCGGATACACATTTATCCTCAGTCAGCATGGAACCTATATTTACCATCCGAACAAAGATGATATTATGAGGGAAACTCTTTTCAGTAAAGCACAAAGAGTAAATTATCCTCCTATGAGAGAATTTGGACGCGATATGCTGAAAGGCAATAAAGCTGTTACTCCTTTCTTAGACCCGATACAAGGTTCTAAACAGTGGCTGGTTTATACTCCCATAAAATCTACTGGTTGGACCTTGGCTGCAATTATACCGGAAAAACAGGTTTTAGCATCTGTGCATTCTGCGATTATTCGGCAGAGTTCGGTTATGTTAATCGGACTTCTGATTATTTCTCTGGTTATTATCTGGGCTTCTATTGGAATCACCAAACCGATTCGAAAACTGGTGGGACTCGCAGGAATACTTGCCACCGGAAATCTGGATGTACAGATGGAAAATATCAAAGGGGAAGACGAAATTCATGAACTGGCTGTGGTTTTCAATAAAATGGTCATAGATTTGAAACAACATATTAAAGATTTAACAAGAACTACTCAAGCAAAACAAGCTGTGGAAAGCGAACTGAAAATTGCACGTCAAATACAGGAATCGCTTTTACCCAGAATCTGGCCTGCCTTCCCAGATAGAGAAGAGTTTGATCTTTTCGCCAAAAATATTCCGGCAAAAGAAGTTGCGGGTGATTTTTATGACTTTTTCTTTTTGGATGATAATACTTTAGCAATTATTATTGCAGATGTTTCCGGAAAGGGAATTGCAGCTGGTTTATTCATGGCTGTGACCAGAACCTTGATGAAAACTGTTTGTCAAAAAGGTGTGGAGCCGGCAGAGGCGATAGAAAAAGCAAATGTTATCCTTTGCGAGGATAATGATGCCTGTATGTTCACAACTCTTTTTCTGGCAATCTACTATGTGGATTCCGGTGAGTTTACCTATGCCAATGCAGGGCATAATTTACCGATTGTGTTAAGCAAGAATGGAGATTGTAATTTTTTACTTTCGCTTAATAATATTGCCATGGGAATCGATGATGTACATCATTATAATCAGAGTAAATCAAGCTTGGAAGTTGGTGATTGCCTAGTGCTATATACTGATGGAGTAACAGAAGCTACAGATGGTTCGGAAAATCTTTATGGCGAAGAGAGATTTTGTGACAAATTACAAATCCAGGTTTCAAATCCTGTGGAAGTTATTTTGAATAAAATAGAAGTTGACCTTGATAAATTTCAGGGAGAAA
>CAYWPW010000078.1:0-8335 GCA_964460095.1 uncultured Candidatus Cloacimonadota bacterium | reverse complement strand
TTAGAATGACGAATTCCCCAAATGGATTTATCCTGTTTATTAAAAGCCAGATCTCCTGCTCTGATATCTGTAATTAATCGAGTAACTTTCTTCGTTTTGATATCTACAACATTAAGATCTCGATAATAATAATTATCGGTTGTGAAAAACAGTTTTTCATTTTCTTCATCATAAATTAGAGAGCATGTATAATAAGTAGAAGCTCCTTTCACATCACAGATCTTTTCAATCTCTCCGGTTTTAATATCTATTGCTGCCAGATGTGCGATTTGACCGGGATATTTTAAACCTGAGTAAAGTTTGTTTCTTTTTACATCATAAAAGCTTTGAGATACTGAACCAAGAGTTTTATCTGTAATCGGTTTGATTTTGGTTACCGGATTTTGCCTGATCTTTCTCAAGTTTTCGTGTTGGAATTCTTTCTCAAAAGCAATCCATTTTGTCCATTCGTCAGTAAGAAAAGCATGATAAACTTTCTTAAACTGGTGGGAGAAATAGCGTTTACTGTCATCAGTTCTGGAAACCCATTCTATCAGTTTTTCGGGACCATATTGACTGGCAAGATAGTTAAAAAATCTCGTTCCATAAAGATAGGAATTTGCTCCCACCTGAAAATCAATGGAAGTTCCTTCCGCTTCCAAACCGACCAGATGATAAATATAGGTGGAATCATGAACCATAGAGCGGAAAACCATTTCATCATAAGAACCCAGAGCTCTGCCAATGCCGCCTGACATCCAGGTTTCCATGAAAACTGCAATTCCTTCGTGATACCAGCGAGGAGCGAATTTACGTGGAATTGCCAGATATGCGTACAACATTGAAATGGGATCTTCCGGTTTCTGCTGAATTTTCCCGCCAAATAATTTTCGGTAAAATCTATCCTTTTTCGCTGCTTTATCCATGGCAACAATATGAGTGAGTTCGTGGTGCATCAACAAGCTCATTCGCTCATTGGACGGAGCAACTTCAAATACATACATATAGGGAGACATACCGATATAAACCAAATTCAGCGGAACAGCAGAAGCCCCTCCATTTGACCAGTCAGCGAAATCTTCGATGAAAACTGTGGTATTTTCAGAAGGAATATAATCCCAGAAATTTTTGTAAAACTCCCAGGTATTTGTGTAACATCTGGCAAGATGCGGGACAATATAGGAATGTGCATTACTGTAATAAAGCATGTTTAAATCGTTGGTTTTCAGGTTGTTAAGAGTTTGTGCGAATATTAAAGAAGATAATAGAATGAGAATGAGAAATATTGTCGTGTGTTTTTTCATATATTTTTTTCTTATTTGTTTACAAAGCCCTTGCTTTGTAACCCATTCATAATGTTAACATATTCCCATCCGGCACTGCTGGATGAGTTAAGTTGAGATGTTTCACCTGATTAGAAAACTTAAGTCAAGTCAGCTAAAACTGACTTAACTCAATTTTTCATAGTTTACAGACAGAATCTTAATAATTGGAGTTTTCAGTTCCTGATAGAATTTAAAGGAATCTGAATATCCCTAACTGCTCCGCTTGATTTTTTACAGCTTCCTGGAATTCAGAAAAAAGTACAGCATTAAGTTTTTCATCATTAAAGAAAGACTGGAAATTTTCATTGCGCATAAGATTCTGAAAATCCTGAGAAGCATAAATTTTCTGAAAATCCTGGGAAGCATAAATTTTCTGGAAATCCTGGGACATAAATATTTTCTGGAAATCCTGTGAAGCATAAATTTTCTGGAAATCCTGAGAAGCAGCCATCCATTTCTGAAAATCCTGAGACAAATATACTGATTTGAATTCATTACTGTTCATTAAAGATTGAAAATATTCAGAGAATTGGTTTTGAAAATCCTGGCTGTAAACAGCTTTAAAGAATTTTTCATGATTAGATAATTTTTGAAAATCTTGTGACTGTAGAATTTTCTGGAAATCCTGCGAACCGAGAATTTTCTGGAAATCCTGGCTGTAAACAGATTTAAATTCATCGCTATCAATAAATTTCTGAAAATCCTGAGATAATACAGCTTTCTGAAAATCCTGAGATAATGCAGCTTTCTGGAAATCCTGTGAGAAATTTATAACTTTTTGGATATCCATATTAAAGAGAATAGCTTTCTGGAAATCCTGACTTAATACTGCGTTTACAAATTCTTCATTTTTCAAAAGATTCTGCCATTCCGCACTTTGGCTGAATTTAACAAAATCTTCATTTTCGATTAAGATTTCTTCATCTT
Organism: uncultured Candidatus Cloacimonadota bacterium; assembly: GCA_964460095.1. Taxonomy (GTDB): domain Bacteria; phylum Cloacimonadota; class Cloacimonadia; order Cloacimonadales; family TCS61; genus JABMPU01. The sequence continues at coordinate 6,104 of CAYWPW010000078.1, read as the reverse complement.
TAAGTTGTTCTCCCCGAAATTTCTCAGCTTTCTCCACACCACCGATCGTGCCAGCAAGGTTCTGTTTGAATGGCTGCGGATAGAAAACTGCAAAATAAACAATAGCTACCACGACAATAACAATGATGATAATGATTAATGGTTTTTTCATAATATTTCTCCTCCTTTTTTTCAAAAAGTTTCTCCTTCTTCTAAACTTGAAACGGATTTATTTGTCAAGTGTAAAAAAAATATCAAAATGAAATTTTACATTATTGGGCATTCAAAGCAATTTAACAGATATATCCAAAGCTTATTCTGTCAAAACAAAAATCAGGTTGACGTTTAATCTTGAAATAAAATATCAGGAAAAGGATTTAGATATTGATAAACGGAGAATGAATGAAATACAAAACCATTCTTTTTGATGCTGATGGTGTGCTGTTTGATTATCGAAAAGCAGAAAAATATGCATTCACAAGTACATTTGTATTTTTTAAAATAAAAAAAAATCTGGATTCCATTCATAAAAAGTATAAAACAATTAATGCAAAAATCTGGCGAGAATTTGAAGAGAAAAAAATTACTTCTATTGATTTGAGAGTTGAACGTTTTTCAAGACTTTTCAAAGTTGCAGACCTTGAACTTGATCCTGCAGAAGTCAGCAAAATTTATCTAAAATTTCTATCTGAATGCAGTTTTTTGATTGATGGAGCAGAAGAAATTGTAGAATATTTTTCCGAAAAATATGAACTGGCAATTATCACCAATGGACTTGCAGATGTACAGCGTTCCAGGATTGGTAATTCCAGGCTGGCTTCTTTCTTTAAAATGCTGTTTATCTCAGAGGAAATCGGCTATCCCAAACCACATAAAGAAATTTTTGAATTCGCTTTGCAGAAATTGGAGAATAAAAATAAAAATGACATTTTATTAGTTGGAGATAATCTGGTTTCCGATATAAAGGGTGGAAATGATTTTGGCATTGACACTTGTTGGTTCAATCAAAATATTTGGAACAATAAATTGGATATTCATCCCACGTATGAAATAAATAATTTATTAGAATTAAAGAAAATAATATCGGAGTGAGGAGCTAAAGCCAAGCTTCGGGTAATGTAATATGAATTATTAAAGTTTATGAAAGAAAAAAAAAAATAAAATTAGCCGCGAAGAGAGCGAAGAAACACTAAGTTAAAATATTTGATTTTTTCTGAAAAAGTAATATCCGTTTAATCTGTGTTTATCCGTGAGCAAAAAAAAAGACACTTAGCGTTACTTTGTGTTCTTAGTGGCTGAGGAGTAAGAATGAGAGCAGTAAAAATTATTTTAGTTTTGCTGATTTTAGTAATTTTCAGTTGCGGACAAAAAGCTGATTTAGGTACGAAAAAGAATCCGATTAAGATGTATTTTGTGCCATCAATGGAAGCTGGAAAGATCGTTACCAGCGGCAAAGCAGTTTCAGATTATTTATCGGAGAAAACAGGCTATCATTTCAAAGTGGCAGTTCCCACCAGTTATGCTTCTGTTATCGAAGCTATCGGAACTGATGAAACTGATATTGCCTGGCTTGCGACTTTTGCCTATATTCTGGCAAATGAGAAATTTGGTGCTGAAGTGGCATTAACCACTATTCGAAATGGATTAGAAAATTATCGCGGACAATTCCTGGCACGTGCAGACAGTGATATTAATTCTTTGGAGGATATTGAAGGAAAAATCATTGCTTACACGGATGCAGCTTCTACTTCCGGTTATTTATATCCTTCTGCGATTTTAGCAGAAAAAGGCATCAAACCAAAAGATATGATGTATGCAGGCGGTCATCCCCAGGCAATTTTGGCAGTTTATCAGGGAACTGCAGATGTTGGCTGCACTTTCTGGTCTCCTCCAGATGAAGACGGTACGATTCATGATGCGCGCAGAGCAGTGCTGGAAACTTATCCGGATGTTGTGGAAAAAATTAAGATTATTGGTTACACAGATTGGATTCCGAATGATACGGTCACTTTCCGCAAAGATTTTCCAACCGAAATGAGAGAGAAAATAGTGCAGTGTTTACTAGATTTTGCAGCCTCGGAAGAAGGACACGAAACTTTGGTGAATTTGCTGGATATCGATAATTTTGTTCGTGCCCAAGATAGCGATTATGATGTTGTTCGTCAAACCTTGAACATCCTGGGAACAGATTCAGCGGAATTGATCAAATGAATAATATAATAGAAATCAAAGACCTTCACAAAGTTTATGCCGGCGGAACTCATGCTCTGAAAGGAATGAACTTAACTGTGAAAGAAGGGGAATTCTGCATTCTGCTGGGTTTATCCGGCTCCGGAAAATCCACTCTTCTCAGATGTATGAACAAATTGATAGATTCCACTTCCGGTGAAATTTACATCTGTGATGGAGATGTAGTAAATGCAACCGGCAGAACTCTTCGCCGCATCCGCAGACAAATTGGCATGATCTTCCAGCAGTTCAATCTTATCAAGAATTTAACCGCTCTCACAAATGTGCTCACAGGGAAACTGGGTTATGTTTCTTTGGGTCATTCAGTTACTTTTGCCCAGCATAAAGCAGATATGAAATTAGCTTTGGAAAATCTGAATCGGGTGGGATTATTGGAATTTGCAGATAAAAAAGTAAAAAATTTAAGTGGAGGACAGCAGCAAAGAGTGGCAATTGCACGAGCTTTGATGCAAAATCCGCGAGTGATTTTGGCTGACGAACCAGTTGCCAGCCTAGATCCTGCCACTGCTGATTCTGTAATGAGATACCTGGGAGAACTAAATAAAAAAGATAAAATGACAGTGATCTGCTCTCTGCACTTTCTTAGTTTAGCACGAAAATACGGTACAAGAGTTGTGGCTTTGAAAGATGGCAAGATTGTTTTTGAAGGAACTCCCAAAGAAATCGATGAAAAGAAATTCAAGGAAATATACGGTGAAGAAGCTGAAGAGGTGGAAATCAAATGAAAAATAATAAGCTAAAATCAATTATACAAGCATTTTTTACAGACCTTCTTTTTTGGATATATATGTTTGGATGCACCTATTTTCTTATTCATTGCTGGTTTGAAATTGAACTTACAAATATTCATATACTTGTTGCTGCATTAGTTTTTACCCTGGTTTTTCTGTTTGTTGGAATGTCTCTGGGAAGGAAAATATTTTCTCCCACCAAGCTGACAGAGCTCAAATGGAAAAAAACCTTCTGGGGTTGGACTATAGTATTTTTGCTGATAATTACTTTTGTTGTAGGATGGAACCTGGTTGAGGTTAATCCCTATAAATTCTTTACACAATTCAAAAATGCCAGAGGGATATCATCCGGAATTTTTGATCCCAGCATAATCGGTTATAAACTTACTGAAAAATCTTTTGAAGAGTTGAGAGAAAATGATGTTCCTTTAGTAGTTTTGGAAAAACTTGAAAGCATAAAAAATAAATCGCATACAACAAAAAAAGTGTTTTTATTGAGTATAAAGAAAAAATTAGATGTAAATGAGCTTTCGGAATATAAGTCTTCAATTTTTGAATATGCTCAGAAAAACTCAAATATGCTAAATAGGGCTTTAACTGCTTTAGCTGAAACAATCTTTTTAGCTCTTTTAGCAACAATTTTCGCCATTCCATTCGCTTTTGTTCTCAGTTTTTTCGCAGCGCGCAATCTTATGCCAAAAACGTTTTCAGGAAATATAGTATATGTTGTTGTTCGCACGATTGCCACTATTTTCCGCTCTATTGAAGCGATTGTCTGGGCTATTATTTTCAGCGTGTGGGTGGGAATCGGACCTTTTGCCGGTATGCTGGCTTTGATGATCCATTCGATTGCAGCTTTAACAAAATTGTATTCCGAACAGATCGAGAACATCGATGAAGGACCTGTGGAAGCAATAAAAGCAACCGGAGCAAATACACTCCAGGTTTGGATTTTTGCTGTGATCCCTCAAATAATTTCTCCCTACCTGGCTTTTACGATTTATCGTTGGGATATAAATGTGCGTATGGCTACGATCGTTGGTTTTGTTGGTGGTGGCGGAATTGGTTTACTGCTTCTTCAGAATCAGCAACTTCTCAGATGGCATAATGTTGGAGTGATCATCTGGCTGATTGCTGCAGTGGTCTGGATTATGGATATGACCAGTGCAAAAGTGCGAGCAAAACTTGTGGAAATGTAACTCAAAGCTCATGCTCTGAGAAAGATCAAAGAATAAAGATCAAAGACAGAAAGCAAAAAGGAACTGTTGGTTCAATCGTCCCGATTGAACCGGATGTTTAGCCAGATCGTCCCGATCTGAAAAGGAGAATAAATGCCTTCTCTCAGGATTCATAATGAATTGAAAAACGAGATTTATTTTGTAACTCTCACTGTCCAGAATTGGTATTATATCTTCGATCGTCAGGATCGTTGGAGTATACTGTTTAATGCTTTAAAGTTTTATCAGAAGAATCATAATTTGAAAATATTTGCTTGGGTATTCATGCTGAATCATCTTCATTTGATATTTCAAAATCCTGATTCTTACAATTTCCTGAAATCTTATAAAAGTTATACATCACATCAATTAGTAAAAAACTTGGAAGAAACTGAACTGAATGTTTTAAAAATTTTTAAATTTGAAGATGGTTATCATATTTGGAGACATAAAAATTATCCTGAATTGATTGAGAGCGAAAAATTCTTTTTTCAGAAAGTAAAATATATCGAGAATAATCCTGTTAGAAAAGAATATGTTTACAAACCGGAAGATTGGAAATTCTCTTCTGCAAATGAAATTCAACTTCTGGATGTAACAAGGTTTGAATAATGTTTTTCGGGACGAAAACAGGAAACAATGTGGACTCCTCGGGACGAGAAGTCCAACAAACTGGCTTTGTGGTAAAAAATGAAATATAAAGCTGTGATATTCGATTTGGATGGAACTCTCATAGATTCGATGGGAGTGTGGTTCCAGGTCGATGTGGAATACCTGGCAAAACGAAATATTGAGGTTGAGGAAAACCTTTTCTCACAGGTTGAGGGTGGAAATAGTTTTATTGAAATTGCTCAATTCTTCAAAAAAAGATTTAACCTGCCGGATACCCTCGAAGAAATTATGAATGAGTGGACTGAAATGGTTGCTCATCATTATGAGAACGACGTTAAACTGAAATCCGGAGCGCTCGAACTAATTCAATATCTTAAAAGCAAAAACATCAAGTTAGGAATCGGAACCAGCAATTCCAAATATCTCACAGAAATAGTCTTAAAAGCAAATGACGTGCTGCAATATTTTGACTGTATTGTTGCCGGTTGTGAAGAAATAAAAGGTAAACCTTTTCCGGATATTTTCCTGAAATTAGCATCTCAATTAAAAGTGGATACGAGCGATTGTATTGTTATAGAAGATGTTCTAGTTGGCGTGAAAGCTGCCAAAAAAGCAGGTATGAAAGTTTGTGCAATTTATGATAAATATTCTAAAAAAGAAAAAGCAGAAATTTCTAAGATTGCAGATTTTTATGCAGATGATTTTCAGCAGATTTTGGAGAAGTTTAACCACGAATAAACACGAATTAACACGAAAATAAATTTATAGATTTAAAGGGATAAGTTTTAAGAGTAACCTGGAGTTCTAATAATAATCATAGAGAATTTTTTGCGAATATTTTGAATCCATGCTTGCTTCATACTCTTTGAGAAGTTTTCGTGTAAAAGGCTCTAAAGGCAGTTGCTCTATTGAATCTATATTTACCCAGATATACTCTTGATGTTCCTCATTTAATTTAACTTTGGTAGTATCGACCTTGCAAGCGAAGTCTATAAAAATGAAATGTTTCTTCTCATGAAAATCTTTTTCATATATGCATTGTTGAAGACCCACGAGATGTATATCGTATATTTTTAAGCCTGTCTCTTCCATTATTTCTCTGCGAAGAGCATCCTCAATTTTTTCGCCAAGTTCAATATGACCGCCTGGAATCACATAGTTATCTTTCCACTTATGTGACCTCGCTAATAAAATCTCTCCCTCAGGATTGAATATTATTGCTCCAACAGTAGGTTCGGGATATTTATTCGAATTCATCTTTTCCTCTTGATTTAAATTATTCAGGAATTAATGGTTTGAGCCTGCCACGTTCTTC
>CAYWPW010000077.1:1453-8348 GCA_964460095.1 uncultured Candidatus Cloacimonadota bacterium | reverse complement strand
TAATATATTCTTCTCTTGAATTCAAGCTTATTTCCGAAATTCACTAGAAGACCAACTCTTATTCCTGTAGCTTTCAGGTAATTCAGCAATTGAGCTTCATGTTAAGAATTCAGTGTGCTAATTGCTTTTATTTCAATAATTACTTTTTCTTCTACAATAGGTCAGCACGGAAGTTTCCAATTATTGTTCCTTTATAATTCACTTTAATTTCTTTTTCAACATCGACTTTCAAACCAATATTTTTTAATTCAATTATTAATGCTTTCACATATACTGATTCCAAAAAGCCTGCTCCCAATTCATCAAACACATTATAAAAACATCTTATGATTTTATCGGTTATATCGGAATATCGATATTTATTTTTCATTATCTTAGTACCTTTTTTGCCATTGACTTTCACTGACTTAACACTGACTTTTTTTTGTCTGTGCTTTGTCTGTGTTAGTCTGTGGCTCAATTCTTTTTTTCTGAAGAATCATGTTACTTTGAATTCTTCGATAATGATTTCAAATTTTGTGCCTTTTTCTAATTCACTTTCCACTCTTATTTTACTTTTATTTATTTCAACAAGTTTTTTCACAAGAGCCAATCCCAAACCGAGTCCTTTTTTCTTTTTAGAAAAATACGGTTCAAAAATTCTGGGAAGATCTTCTTCTGAGATGCCTTTTCCATTGTCGATTATTTGGATTAGAATATTTTCATTTTTAATGATATTTATAGCTATTGGTTCATCCGGTAAAGAAACGTCAATCGCATTCTGCAGGAGATTTGTAATGATTTGGTAGAAATGGATCTGGTCGAATTTTATCAGGCAATTTTGTAAACCTTCCAATCTAATTTCATATTTATGAATGTACGGTCTGATGATGTCTTCAATCACTTCTTTTGGATTGAATTCGCTGTATTCAGGAGTAGTGCTTTTGGAAAAATTCGAGAACGATTTAGCTAAATTGTGTAAATTATTGATTTCCTGATTTATGATCTTTACAGATTCTGGAAAAATTTCGTAAAATTTCCTTTCATCCGTAATGAATTTGTCTTCCAGTCTTTGAATAGAAAGTTGGATTGGAGTGAGTGGGTTTTTTATCTCATGAGCCAGAATCCGGGAAAATTCTTTCCAGATCATCTCTTTTTCTGCTTTCAAAAGTTTCTTCTGAACATTATCCAGTTCTCTGGACATACTGTTAAAAGATTGTTTGAGATGTCTAATCTCTTTGAAACCGGTTTCTTTTAAATTTACTGAAAAATCACCTTTTCGGATTTTTGCAGTTGCAGTCTGTAATTCTTTGAGAGGATGAGAAATTACACTGAAAATTAGAACAAAAATGACAATAGATACAAACATCAAAAATGTGAGAAAAAGAGCAGAATATATTTTTGTTTCCCGCTTTATTACTCCTATTGACATTGAAGTTTCATTGAACCGATTTATAAGTTCACCAGCATTTCTTCTATCAGCTTCGGTTTCATAAGAAAGTTCGGAAAGTTTTTTTTGGAAATTTATACTTTTAAAGGTCTTATTAATTTGTTCCAATTTGCTATTAAAGAAAGTATTTAAGACCATCAGGCTGGTTAAATAAAGAGCTAAAAATAAAACAATAACACTGATCCTGAATCCAAATCTAACTTTCATCAAATCCTAAATTGATCCTTTTGTTGACTTTAGGCTTTTTAAATTTCCAGAGCATCATCATATCATAATCTTTTCCTAAAGTATCCAGATATATTGGTTTCAAATATGAAAATATGGTTACATTAAGTTGCTCATAATTCAGTTCATCAGCAAATTCGTATTCAATCTGGGAAATTGTTTCAATAAGTTCTTCATAAGAATTTGTTGAAATTTCGATATTTTTCTCTTCCAGATTTACTGTGAAGTTTTGTTCCAATGGATCAAAAATAACAATATGTTTAAATACATTTGTATGAATAGTTTGATTTCCTGCTTTCATCTTGATATTAAAGAAAATTTCAATTTCTTTTCCACAGCGGAATATTTCTTCAAAATCGTTTGCAAAAGCATCAACAAGTTCGGTTTTAAAGACAATTCGATTGCCATATAATGTTGATGTTATTTCTGCGAAACTGGCATTATTCCCTTCTGTTGTTGTCAACACCATCATTCCAAAGGAAACAATGCCTGTTAAAATCTTATCTGCTAAAGCTTGAAACATCTCACCTCAAAAAAAAAAAATAGTCTCTATCATTTTTTTTTGACAGAGACTATTTTTTCAGCTTATATTGTCAATTAAAATCCAAACCAGGGACCAATTGTCAGTGTTAATCCATCCATATTTGATTCTGGAGCATTGAGTGCTTTTACGGTTTCGCCATTTCTTTTTACTGTCCAATCGTTGGGAGAATAGCTGACTAAATAGCCAACTTCTGCTCTGAATGCTAACCAATCCAGGAAATGATACATCAACATTACTTTTGGTTGGAAAACAATGTAATCTTTTTTCATGGTTAATTTGCTTTTGAATAGGTAAAAATCATCCATTTGCTGACTGGAATCAGTTTCGAAATTGAAATTCGGAATATCTCCATTATCAGCAGTTTGAGTTACTTTAATGAAGTTTTGTCCTGCACCCAACATAAATCCGACGGAACCGACAAATTTCTTTGAGAAAGCATATCTTTTATCTAAAGTTGCTCCCCAGTAAGAAACTGCATATTTTGCTTTGCGGGAAACTAAAGTTGAATCCAGGATGCCATCATTATCCCACCAAAAATGTTTGGTGGATTCTTTGTTGCTATAACCGGCACCCATTCCACCGATAAACCAGCCTTTGCCGACATTGCCTTTACCACCACCACCTTGAAGCAGGAAACCATCTTCAGAGAAAGTTTCATCCTTAAATTCAAGGCTGGCAAGTACATCATTGATTTCTGTGATATCCGGTGTATACCAAATAGGAAGCCAGCTACCACCACCATCTCCAACTGAATATCTTTTCTTGGTTTTGCCATCTTTTGTGATAACGATGTCTTTGTCTTTCTTGGGATGTAAAGAGCCAAGGATTACCTTTGTGCTTAAAATTTCTTCACTACGGAAAAGAACAACTTCTACTTCATCACCGATATTCTTGCTTTTAATTAAAGTTACAAGATGATCTTCAAATTTAACTTTTTTGCCATCGAATTCCATAATGATATCATCTTTGATAATACCTGCATTATCAGATGGTCCACCAGGAACTACTCCGGATACATAAACACCATAGCAAGCCGGATAATGCATTTCATAAGCATCTTGAAAATCTAAATCAGATAAATAAACACCCATTTTTGGCATATCCGAAGATTTCCTTTCGATAGAAATTATTGGAATTTCTTCCAATGCTTGTTCAAGTTCTTGCATAGCTTCTTCGAGTTCTTCATCAACATTTACATTGACTTCAACCTCTTGAGCTAATAGAAATAAACTAACAAATGATAAAACCAACACTAAAACTAAAATCTTTTTCATGATTCCCCCTTTTTTTGCTTTAACTTAATGCAATCAGTGTGCCAATCAAAATAGAATTTATAACTGTTTGATAAATACGGAATTAGAGTTGATTTAAGCTCTCTATAGTTGGAGATGATATTTATTAAAATGATAAGAACTGAGAATTTATTTTATCAAAAATATAATTCAGGAGAAGTGAAAAATGGAAACTTGACTTAAGACGGAGTCATGAGTTAGGTTGGAATGTTTCAATAGATTAGAAAACTTAAGTCAAGTCATCCGGCAGTTGCCGGAGAACTTAACTCAATTTTTCATACTTTACGAATGAACTCTATTTTGCTTCAAATTTTTTGATTGCACCTACAGGACATCCTTTAAATTTCTTACCATCTCCATTTACACAAATTCCACAAGCTGTGCAAAGGTCAGCATCAATGACTGCGACACCTTTTTCCATTTTGATGGCTTGCACAGGACATTTTATTTCACAAAGTCTGCAGCCAATGCATAGTTTAGGATTCACAATATAGTATTCTTTTTTCTTGGTTTCTTCTTCCCAGAGAGGGTTGCCTTTTTCATCTCTTATTGGAAAAAAAAAACCTTTCACTTGAATATTATGCACAATAATTTCTTCATCTTCTAATATTCCATAAATATTCAGACCGGATTTAGGTTTTAATTCAATCCCATTTTTAAAGAGAAAATCTTCTGGTGCCAAATTTAGTTTGAAGAAATCATCTCCAGTATTTAAATACCAGTCGTCACCGATTTTTTTTAATGTTCCTTTATAATTGGTTGTTTCGATTTTTTGAGCAGCGTTCAAAAAAACAATTAAAAGATATATCAAAATTATAAGACTGATATACATTATTTTCTTATTCATAAAATCTCCAATTTAGCAATCACAATTGCAATTGCAATTACAATTTATTTTTCATTTTTATAGTAATGACAAATATATGTTGAATCTCCTGCGGTTTTTACCTGGAATTTCTTATTTGCTTCTATTGTAAAATCATCGAATTTGCTGTATTCATGCCAATTATCACAATCCGGAAATTTAATAAATAATTTTCCGCTGATTACTGTCATCACCTCTTTTGATGTTGTGCCAAATTCATATTCTCCTTTTGCCATTACTCCGATTGTAGCATCACAATCTCCATCTTTGAATGCTAAAGATTTTACTTTCCCCTCAAAATACTCGTTAACTTTGAACATAATTTTTTCTCCATTTTTTTATTTTTTCACTTATTTTTTGAGTTTTTTTCAGATTTATAAACTGAATTTATTTTATTTGTCATTATTAATATCTTATCCTGATTTCCATTCCCGGTGCGTTTTCGGGTCTAACATTAAATCCGAGATTTTCATAGAACACCTGTTTGCCATCTGCACAGAAAAGCTGTATATCCCTGATGTTATTCTTGTTACACTTATTGATCAATTTTTCCATTATTTCATTTCCGATTCCCAATTTCTGAAATTCAGGAAGTACAATCACATCAAAAATAACAGCGTGCAGAAATCCATCAGAAAGTATCCTTCCAAATCCTACAAGTTTTTCCTGATGATACGCACAATAAATGAACCAACTGTTTTTTAATGTTTGCAAAAGCTCATCTGCATCTATCTTATATTCTTCGTTCCAACCGGTTGATTCGAAAAGTATAAAGTATTTATCTTTTTCAGGAAGTTCGATTCTATAATCTATTTTCATTTTTTAATGATCAATTTTTTGAAGATATTTTCCATAAACCCAACCTATTATAATCTTCGATTTAGCTGTATTAAAATATTCAATAAGTACCCAATCTCCTGATTCGATCTTTTTTTCTACAATCTGATTTGCTCTCAAAACCAATATTTTCTTTGACTTCCAGTCAGGTTGTACTCTCAAATTTAATGGTTCTAAAACAACATATTTATCAGGTTTGATGGTTTCTTTCTTTTCATCTTCTTTTTCTATTTCTTTTTCATCAATTTTTGGAGTATCAAAATTCTGAATAAACGTAATCGTATCATCTGTATAGGTGTCAATAGCAGTAATAAAAGTTTCTAAAAGGTCAATAATATCTTTATCCATTCCGATGTTTTCATTTGCTTCATTTGGATTAAATCTCATTGTTTTCCTAAAAGAAAATTTTCTGAAATATTTTTGTTTATTTATAATAAGCTCCACACCAACAGTAAGCTGCAAAGAATGGGTGAGTGCACTCGTCAGAAAATTGTCATTTATTGTCTCATGTTCAATATCATTAATGCTGATTTTTATTTCGTTTTCCGGTTGCACATTAGTTTTGAATTTTGTATAAAACCACTCATTCAAAAGGTTTTTAAAGGGAGAACTTAAAGAATATCTGAATTTATTATCTAATCTGCGTTTTGTTATCTGAATGTTATCTGCTCTTGGATTTGAAGTAAAATGAAAAGAAAAACCTGTCATTTCTGAAGGTTTAATATTGTATCTGGCATCCTCCTGAAGTATTGGAGAAATTTGAATATTGCGGCTGCATCCAATTAACATAATTGTAAGAAGAATAAATATTTTTTTCAAAATCACATCCTTTTTTTTATCCACCACTGATAAGATGGATGATTTTTACATCTGAATTTTCAGGTACAATTTTTGTTCCATATTCATCTTTTTTTATCAATTTCCCATCAACTTTTATCACCAGCATTTTAAATGAATAATTCATTATTTTCAGGATTTTATCGATAGTCAGATTTTTTTTCCATTCGATGGGATTATCATTAACTATTATTTGCTTTTTCATTTTTTCCTTTCAAATGTAACTCATAGCTCTGCTTGTAACTCATAGCTCCGCTTTGAGAATATAAAAGCTCACAAACCGGAGGTTTATGTTACATTAATAGCATTTCCAATACCAAGTTCGCCTGCATATTCGCCACAATTCCAACTCTCGGAGCCATGGGGGAGATGTTGTTTTTTAACTTTGTTATCTCATCACCACAAATATAAAGATTATCGAGCTTTTTTGTATGAATCAATTCGTTCATTCCATATCCAGACAAACCTGAAGCTGCAATTATCGGCTTTTCAGGAAATTCAGAAAGCCAGGTTTCGATCAGCATTTTTTTCATTTCTGCTTTATCAAATGCTTCCACCAAAATATCAACATCTTTAAAAATGATTGGAATGTTTTTCTCGTTGAGTTTGATATGATGAATTTGATACTCTGAAAAAGGGTTAATTTTCTTTAGATTTTCTAATAAAGCGATTACTTTAGGTTTTCCAATCTGCTCTATGAAATATTGTTGTCTATTCAGGTTAGATGCTTCGATCGTATCAAAATCTGCAATGATAAGTTTTCCGATTCCAACTCTCGCTAAAGAAACTGCAACATTAGAGCCAAGTCCTCCGGCTCCTGCAATCCCGACAGTTGCTTTACGAATTATTGGCAGGATTTTTGGATC
>CAYWPW010000077.1:0-1353 GCA_964460095.1 uncultured Candidatus Cloacimonadota bacterium | reverse complement strand
TGATAAAATATCAAAGAACGACGGTTCGTATGATTCTAATACTTTATTTTCAATATGTTTATGATGTGGGAAAGTCTTAATTTGATTATGATGTTTTGAATTATCATATCGGAATACTAATTTATTCTTATCATCCATAAAATGATAACGATATTTATCTTTAATGTTATTTTCTGTATCGACTACTTCTAAAAACTCCAATTTAAAATTATTTTTAAGGAAAATTTTACCAATTATAGATCCATAATTTTCATCATAAATATTAATTTTGAAATCATATTTTTGAACATCAGGAAAATCCTTAATCAGATTCTCAATTTTCTGGAAGTATTGTAAGATCATTGCAACTTTTCCAATCTCTCTTTTTTCCTTTTCAAACCTTCATATATCCCGCTCCAAATAAAATAATCTTCATTCGAATCACCCAGTTCTCCATTTTCCCATTTCTGATAAAAATCTGCTGTGGAAAGGTTATATTTTTTCTCGAATTTATTTAGATCTAATTCAATATTAAAAACACCTTTTTTTAATTCCGAGATTTTCTGATTAATAATATTTTCTGCAAAAAGTTCTTCATTTTTATAGCTTTTTATTAAAAATGAAAGCTTTTTCTCTGTTTTTGTTTTTAGATGTAAATTTAACATTTCTTTCTCCTTTTGGATTCATAACTTTTTTTCCTGCAGATTGTTGAATCTCCTCTCGATAACTCCTTGTAGCTTTTTCTAATATTGCAAGAATTTCATCATTTATACTTCTTCTATTCTCTTTCGCTCTTTTCTGTAAAAGATTATAAATATCATCAGGAATATCTTCAACGTCAATTGTTATTTCCATTCCTCCTCCAATCTATTTTAAAACTGATTTTACACAAAAAAGGATAATTATAGCGTCAAGAAAAAAACTTCCGAAGTTCAAAAACTTCGGAAGTTAATAATCAATTATTCTTATGTTTTACGCTCTCTTTAAAACCTCGACAACCGAAGGCAGATCCATTCCCAGTTCTTTCATCTTCTCGATAGTTGGAACTCCATTGTCATCCCAACCTCTTCTTTTATAAACAGCATCACAGAGTTTATGATAATCTTCTTCTCTCATTTTTCGGAGATAATCTCTTTTCTCTTTTGATGTTTTTCCTACGATATCATAATTCCATTTCTCGATGAGCTGTTTATCATATCTTTCAGCACGGGATTCGTATTCTTCGATCGTAACAGGTCCTGCAGAACGATAAGGAATTCTATCTGATTCTCTGTTTCCATAACCAAGTCTGAAATTGAAAACTCTCTGGAAGTTATAAACTCGTTCCGACTGACGGATAAGTTCGAATTTATCAATTTCTTTTCCGGTCATTGC
>CAYWPW010000076.1:0-8374 GCA_964460095.1 uncultured Candidatus Cloacimonadota bacterium | reverse complement strand
ACATTCAATTTGACTTGACACTTGCTTTAGAAGAAATTTTTATAAACATTGTTTCCTATGCTTTTGAGGATGAATCGGAGCATAAGATTATAGTGATAATAAACTTAAAGGGAATAATTAAGATCGAAATAAGCGATGATGGTAAAGCATTTAATCCAATAGAAGATATTGGAAAAGTTTTTAATGAACCTAAAAAGATTGGCGGAAAAGGTCTGCAACTGGTGAGCCAACTTGTTGATGAACTTAAATATCAAAGAAAAGGGAATAAAAATATTTTAATACTTAAGAAACATCTTAAAGAGACATATAAAATATATGGAGGAAAGAAATGAGATTATCGATTGTGCGGGAAAATGATATTGCTATTTTGGAATTGAAAGGCAAATTAGATGCAACAACATCCAAACAATTCCAGGAGGATTTCACAAAATTAATAGATGAAAATGAAACCGAATTCATTATTGATTGTTCACAACTGACTTACATTAGTAGTGTTGGTTTACGCGTCTTCTATTTTGCTGCAAGAAAACTGGAAAACACAAATGGTAAAATTGTATTTTGTTCAACAAATCCAAACATAAAAAGAGTGTTTGATATCGTAGATTTTGCATCAGATTTTCCGATTTTATCTGATGTTAATGAAGCCCTGAAAATTATGAAATAGAGAAAGAAAATATGAAAAAAAAAGCAACGCAAGTATCTTCTCTTTTATTGATATTTTGTGGAACCGACCTTTTTGCAGCTCAATCGAGATTCGAAGAAGTAAACACGAGTATTTTCATTTTAATGGGTAGAATGCTGATAGTTATGTTTGCAGTTTACCTTTTTACGCAAAGTAAAACCTTCATAAAAGTAATCAATTCGAAAGCGGTTTTTTTCAATTTGTTATGGTTCGTAATTTTCTTTTCATTAATCGGGATTTATGCTACTATCGTGGGGAAGAAGGAATTCGGTGCTATTGCAAATTTCAGAGATTTGGGACCAATCATGGCTGGATTTATCGGAGGTCCGCTTGTCGGATTTCTAACCGGTCTTATTGCAGCAATCCACAGATTTTCTATTGGAGGTTTCACCAAGATTCCATGTTCACTTGCCACAATTTGTGCAGGGATTTTTGCAGGATTATTAGCTAAAAAAATCAAGCAATCGTTAAATTATTATTTGGCAATATTAGTTCCATTTACACTTGAACTTTTTCATATGTTATTAATCCTGATTTTAGCTAATCCATTTGAAACAGCTTGGCGGGTAGTACAGGAAATTGTCTTCCCAATGGTATTTGTAAATTGTGTGGGAGTTCTAATATTTGTTTATATTCTGAGAATAAATAAAGATAAAAAAGAGTTTGAATTTTAAAAATAAAATTAGAAGGAGAAAAAAATGGAAATAATTAAAATTGTATTAACTATCCTATTATCTCTAATCGTTTTATGTAGTTGTAGTACAATTGACAAATCGAGTGAAATACCCAAAGAGAGCAAATTGCAGTTATTAACAGAAGATTATCCGCCTTTAACATTTGAGAAAGATGGAGAAGTAACCGGCTTTGGTACGGAAGTTGTGCGTGAAATTCTGCACAGGTTGAATTTCCCTGATGATATTCGCATATTACCTTGGGAAGAAGGATATGATCTCTGCCTGAAAAATCCTAATGTAGTTCTTTTTACAATGAAACGTACGGAATTGCGAGAAAATCTTTTTCATTGGATCGGTCCTATCGGAGGTAATAATACAATTTTTTATGCAAAGAAAGGATCAGGAATAAAAATCAATAGTATGGAAGATGCAAAAAAAGTTTCGAAGATTGCAACTTGTTCTGCCTGGTTTTCCGAGCAAGACCTAAAAGATGCTGGATTCACTAATCTTGTCAGTTCACCAGTGCCAATAGAAAACGTACGTCAACTGGTGGAGGGCGAAGTTAACCTTTCGATTTTTACTGATATCACCATCCCGGAAATTGCGATTCAAGCAGGATATTCTATCGATGATTTGGAACCTGTTTTCACCGTTAGTACAGGTTATTTTTATATTGCGATTTCCAAAACTACTTCCCAGAGTTTTGTAGAATTGTGGAAACAAATTTTTCGAGCTATGTACGAGGATGGAACTTTTGAAAAAATCTACGATAAATGGATTCCGGAAGGAACTATTCCGGAATTAGAATAAAAGGTAGCATTTTATTGTTTTGCAGAATCTTTAATAAAAATTTTTAATAACGGAGGAAATTATGAGAAAGCTTTTTCTTTTAGGATTAATTGTACTCCTTTTCATAATCGGATGTGAGAAGAAAACTGAGACGATCAAAATCGGAGCGATTTACAATTTGCAAGGTTCGCAGATGTTCCTTGATTTTCCTTCTTCCGAAGGAGCGAAACTGGCAATTAATGAGCTTAATAAAGCTGGAGGAATTTTAGGCAGGAAACTGGAGCTAGTTCTTTTAGATGGAAAAACAGATATTCCAACCATAAAAGCAGCTGCAAAACAGTTAGTAGAAAAAGATAAAGTTTCGGCAATTATCGGTTTCAGTGATACAGATATGGTTTTGGCAGCAGCTCCGATTGCTGCAGAAGCCAAGGTGGTTTTCATCACCTCCGGTGCTACATCTCCCAGGTTGCCGCAACAGGTGCAAGATTACCTTTTCCTGGCTTGTTTTGGTGATAATGTGCAAGCTGCTGCAGGTGCTGATTATGCTTTTAATACTCTAAATTTAAAATCATCTTATTTGCTGATTGATACTGAAATGGAATTCACTCTGATTCTGGCAGAATATTTTAAGGAATGTTATCTGAACATGGGTGGAGAAATTGTGTTGGAAGATACTTATAAGGGTGGCTTGCGAGATTTTTCAAAGCAAATTAAAAAACTCAAGTCTTTAGATGCTATGCCGGAAATGCTTTATATCTCTTCCGGTCCGGATGATATTGGGCTTATTATCAAACAATTTCGTGAAGCTGGTATTGAGACTCCAATAATTGGAGCTGATGGATTTGATACACCACTTCTAACAGCCACTGCTGGAAATCTGGCAGATAATGTGTTTTTTGCAACTCACTATTTTGCTGCAGAGGAAACTGCTGAATCTGAATTAATTAAGAATTTTATTACAGGGTATAAAACAGAATATGAAAATACTCCCGGTGGATTTGCAGCTCTTGGTTATGATGCAATTATGCTGCTGGCAAATGCAATTAAAAATGCAAATTCAATCGATTCCGAAAAAATTCGAACAGCTCTGCTTTCAACCATAGATTTTCAGGGTGTTACTGGGAAAATTTCTTATGAAAATGGCAGTCGAATTCCTAATAAAGGAGTTACAATCGTTGAAGTAAAAGATTCGAAATTTAATTTTATTACATCAATTGTTCCGCAAAATGTACCGCTGCCATAAAAGGAGAAACATCTTAAAAAAGCAGGCTTGAGTTGTAATGTGTGAAGCGAATATGACTCGAGAATGCTGCTGCAAATAACTGATGATTCAAACTTGAGTCGAGTTATGTTTAACCCGACTCGGGTTTGAGTTTTAATTTTTTCAAATTTATTCTTGACCAATAATATCGCAATTTCTAAAGAAAAACTATCGAGGAAATTATGTTTGAGAGAAAAAAAACACGTGTAATCAAGGTTGGAAATGTTCCAATTGGTGGAGATAATCCGATTGTAATTCAATCTATGACTAATACAGATACTTGTGATGTAAATAGAACAGTAGAACAAATTCGAGAGCTTACTATTGCAGGTTGTGAAATTATCCGGGTAGCTGTTCCTGATTTTGAAGCTGCTGCTGCGATCAAGCATATCAAAAAATCAATCTCCATTCCATTAATTGCTGATATTCATTTTGATTACAGACTTGCTCTGGCGTCTATCGAATCTGGAGTTGATGGACTTCGCTTAAATCCTGGAAATATTGGAGATTATCAAAATGTAATTAAAGTGGTCGAAGCTGCTAAAGAGAGAAAAATTCCTATCAGAATCGGAGTGAACAGTGGTTCACTCTCAAAAGAGAAAATCGCAAAATATGGAGTTAATGCAAGATCGATCGTGGAAAGTGCCCTGGAACATGTTGCAATTCTGGAAAAAGCAAATTATCATGAAATGAAGATTTCCGTAAAAGCTTCTTCAGTTCCGCTAACTTTAGAATCTTATCGTTTATTGAGCAAGAAAGTTGATTATCCGCTGCATTTGGGCATCACAGAAGCAGGAACGGAATTCGCAGGAACAATAAGATCGTCAATAGGAATTGGAGCACTTCTGGCAGAAGGAATCGGAGATACGTTCAGGGTTTCTTTAACTGCCGATCCTATCGAAGAAATAAAAGTAGCAAAGGAAATTCTAAAGTCTTTAGTTCTACGAAAAGGATTGAAAATAATTTCCTGTCCAACCTGTGGAAGAACAGAAATTAATTTAATTTCTATTGCCAAAGAAGTGGAGAAAAAGTTGCAAAAATTTGCTGATTATGATTTGACAGTTGCGGTTATGGGTTGTGTGGTAAATGGTCCCGGAGAAGCGAGAGAAGCAGATTTCGGAATTGCCGGCGGGAAAAAAGAAGGTCTAATTTTTAAGAAGGGAAAAATCATACAAAAAGTACCTGAGCAGCAATTGGTAGATAAACTCGTATCTGTAATCATGGATTATGTTTTATAATTTTATTCGAAGAAATTACAAATTCTATTTCCTTGTTTTAATACTTATTGTTCCTTTTTTTTGCAGAGCAGATTTAATAATAATAAGGAATGTTAATTTTGAAGGAAATAATTTCGTCACAGATAAAGAATTGAGAAACTTAATCTCATCAAATTCAGAAGAAATCTTCAATCAAAAAACATTGAACCAGGATGTAAAAAATATTTCCGAACTCTATTCTCAAAAAGGTTTTTACAATGTTAAAATTCATAGTCCGGAAGTGTATCCACAAAGCTCAAAACAAGTAGATATCCTCTTTAAAATCGATGAAAATGAAAAACTGAAAATTGATAATATTTATCTTAAGGGCAACAAGTATTTTTCCCAACGGAAAATATTGGAAAAACTTGTGACGAAAAATCTTGATCTCGCTGATTTATCTCCTCTTCTGCACAATATTTTAGAAATTTATCTTTTGAACGGATTTCTATTTGCCAATGTAAAACTGGATAGTCTGAAAAGGATGGAATCGGAACTGAATGCTTTTATTTCGATAAATGAGAATAAACCCTGTTATTTCGAAGAATTCATTTTCACAGGAAATAAAACCACAAAAGATGAAACTTTATTAGAACTTTCTCAAATTGAGAATGTAAAAAATGTTACACCCGAATTGCTGAATTTAGCAGAAGAGAACATCCGAAAACAGGATTATATCTTGAATTGCGATATTATTCCAATTAATCATAGACAGCTTGTTTTCCAAATTGAAGAAGATAAGATGACTCTTTTTTCGGCAATTTTAGGATTTGATAATTCACAGATAAATGAAAATAAATTAACCGGCTTTATCAACCTGGATTTTCTCAATCTGTTTGGAACAGGAAGAGCTTTGTCTTTATTCTGGCAGCGATTATCTGCACAGAGAAGTTTAATTGAAATGCAATATCATGAAACCGGTTTTAAATCTTATCCGATTAATGGAGACTTCTTAATTTCACGCGAAGAGGTAGATTCCACCTACATCAAAACAGTTTTTGATACTGAAATATATTATTATGATCTTATCAATAAATACGGAATCTATCTTGGTGTAGATGATATTTTTCCCGGAAGCAGAAGACCGAAAATAATCCAGAAAAATTCTTATAAAAAAATCGGTGTTTTCTGGGAATATAATAATCTTGATAATTTTTATAATCCCCAGAAGGGGAAAAGTTATTATCTGAAATATTACAATATTTTGAATAAATTAGAAGGCGAAAATCAAAGCAAAAATGCAGTAGAAATTAGCTGGCAAAATTATAAAAAGATTTTATCAAAATTTGTGTTGGCTTTCAGCCTGAATGCAAAAATTATTGAAAATAAGAAACTTACGAATTTTGATTTTTTTAATCTTGGTGGCAGTAAAAATTTACGTGGATTCAATGAGAACCAGTTTTATGGTTATAGAATTGGTTGGACAAATCTGGAAGTTCGTTATATCTTATCCAGGAAGTCTAGAGCTTTTATTTTTACAGATTATGGGTATGCAGAAAATATCGAATATCGGTTTGGAAAGTTATTTGGATTCGGTTTTGGATTGCGTATAGAAACAAGGTTGGGAATGCTGGGAATTGATTATGGATTTGGATACAGTAATGGAGAACTGAGAAATCCTGTTGACGGAATAATCCATTTTGGAATTGAATCCAAACTGTAGCTCAGATATTCCTGTCTGAAGAAAAGACCTTGAAAAGGTTGCCCGAAGAGGAGTTCTTTCTTATCGACATTTTCAATGGTTGGAAGTTGATGATATAGCAAAAACCGTTGAAAAGGTTTAGCAGGAAGATAAATCTCATAAACTTTTTCAAGTTAAATTTGGACATATTCAAGAGTGAATTTATAAATGAAAAGGAGAAAACAATGGAAAAAAATGGACCCTTAAAAGTGGGAGTTTATGTAGATGTTTCCAACATCGCTCAAAATGGTGGATTTGGTATGCAATATGATGTTCTGCGGGAATTTGCTTGCCGCAATAATGGAGTTGCAATTCGCTTGAACGCTTACGTTGCCTATGATGAGGAAATGGCAAAAAGGCATCCTGAATATAAAAACAAGTCAGAGAATTTTCATTCTATTCTGCGGGATTTTGGTTTTAAAGTGATTGTTAAGATAGTTCGCTGGTTTACAGATGAGCAGGGCAATAAATACGGGAAATCCAATGCGGATCTGGATATGGCTGTGGATGCTCTAATGCAGTCGGAACGTCTGGATTATGTGCTTCTGGTTTCCGGAGATGGTGATTTTGTTCAGGTAGTTAGAGCCTTGCAAAATAAAGGATGTAGAGTCGAAGTTCTGGCATTTAAGAATGTTTCTTACCTTTTGAAGAATGAAGCAGATGTTTTTACTTCCGGCTACCTGGTTCCGGATTTAGTTCCGAGCGAGTATCATCCTGAAAATGATACGAAAAAGAAAGTTGTTCGTGGTGTTTGTTATTCTTTCTTTCCGGAAAAAGGATACGGTTTTATGCGTTTTATGAAAGCCCTGAGAGGAGGATTGTGGATAACAGATTCACGAAAGATAGAATCTCCTTATGGTACGGCTTTTGCACATAATTCGCAATTTCCCGAAAATATCGATCTGACCACATTACCCAATCGAGAACAAATTTTTGAGTTCGAATTAAAAGAGGTTAAAGATAAAGGCTGGCAGGCAGAACATATAAAAACTGTTTATCATTATTAAGAATATTTTAAGATGGATACATATTCAATACTAGATGTTGGCACGAATAATGTGCTAATGTTAATAGCCAGAAAGGAGATTAATAATATTAGAGTTTTGCATCGAGGTTCTTCGATTTCTGCCCTTGGGAAAAATATCAAAGACAATATTCTTACAAAAGCTGCTATTACAAGAACGAAAACCATCTTAACAGAATTTATTAAAATTTCAAAGCAATATACTGAGAATATCATTATCATTGGAACGAGCTGCTCGAGAGATGCAAGAAATATTGATATCTTGTCTAAATGGTTAAAATCAAAGTATGAAATAAATTACAGAATTATTTCAGGAGAAAAAGAAGCATATTTTAATGGACTGGCTAATATTCATGAATTTGAAAAATATAGTGAAATGATTTTATTTGATGTTGGTGGTGGAAGTACGGAATTCACTTTTATCAAAAATAAGAAAATAATTTCAACTCAAACTCTGCAATTGGGAATACGCAGGTTGCAAAATCGTTTTAATTCAAATTATGAGAGTAAAATCCAACGAACAAAAAATATCCTAAAAGAATTACAAATTCCAGTTTTGGACAATCCTGTTATTATAGGGATTGGCGGAACAGTGACAAGTCTGGTTTCCATTCAGAACAATCTTCAAAAGTATAATCCTGAGATTGTTCATAAAAGTAAAATAACCAAAGATGAATTGATTTTTTTATTGGAAAAACTTCAGAGAAGTTCACTTCCTGAAATTACCGAATTAATTCCTTTTGATCCACTTCGTTCTGATATTCTTACAACCGGAGCAATGATCGTGAAAGAGATAATTGACTTTTTTGAAGTGAAAGAATTTTATGTGAGTGATAGAGGTTTCCAGTTTGGTGTATTCGTGCAAAAAGAGGAAGAAATACAGAGAATGCTTTGATTTATCACGAAGGTGCGGGAAGCAAAAAGCAAAAAGCAAAAAGTAAAAAGTAAAAAGCAAAGAGGATGTTTTATAATATGAAATCCGTGTTTATCCGTGCAAATCCGTGAGC
>CAYWPW010000075.1:0-8458 GCA_964460095.1 uncultured Candidatus Cloacimonadota bacterium | reverse complement strand
AGCGGATGCAAAGAAGTTTTGTTTTTGAGTTTCAAGGTTTGCAGCATCATATTTATATGATTTGCAAAAGGTCGAGCATTAATGATGTTTTCCTGAGCTTTTCGTAATTTGGATGCAGCCACCATTTTCATGGCATTTGTTATCTGCTTCGTGCTTTTTATACTTTCAATTCTTGTCTTTATGTCTCTTATATTTGCCATTTTTTTTATCCACCAATTACACGAATTTCACAAATTAACAACTTTCCCTGCATCTTTCTCATGGCTTTAATTTCAATATGAAGCAACATTATATTTTCTCTTTTTGCAGAATTAAGGAAATTTATGTCCATTCGTGAAATTCGTGGACATTCCTAAAATTTCGCGAGCACCTTCTCACAAATTTCATGCATTTTTGATTTTATCTCATCAGTGATTTTACCCTTTACAAGAGTTTGCATGAATTCTTTATATTCGCTATCAAGAAAGGAATACAGCTCTTCTTCCACTTTCTTAACATCATTCAGTTCAATCTTATCCAACAAACCTTCGTTTGCCATGAAAATGATAAAGATCTGTTTTGCTACAGGAAGAGGAGAGTATTGTCCTTGTTTAAGAATCTCGATCAATCTTTCACCGCGACGAAGTTGAGCTTGAGTTGCTTTATCAAGGTCGGAGCCGAATTTTGCAAAAGCTTCCAATTCCGTATATTGAGCCAAATCGATTCTCAATTGCCCGACAACACCCTTCATAGCTTTGATCTGAGCATTTCCTCCTACACGAGAAACAGAAAGTCCGGCATTGATGGCAGGTCTGATTCCGGAATAGAAAAGACGGCTTCCCAAATAAATTTGTCCGTCAGTGATAGAGATAACATTTGTCGGGATATAAGCTGTGATGTCATCTGCCTGAGTTTCGATGATAGGAAGAGCTGTAAGCGAACCACCACCGAGTTCTTCGCTTAGTTTGGATGCTCTTTCCAATAATCGTGAATGAAGATAAAACACATCTCCCGGATACGCTTCACGTCCCGGAGGTCTGCGAAGTAGAAGCGAAAGTTCGCGATATGAAACTGCATGTTTGGAAAGGTCGTCATAAATGATGAGAGCGTGTTTTCCTTTATCGCGGAAATATTCACCCATTGTGCAACCGGAGTATGGTGACAGATATTGCAGGGAAGCAGATTCTGAAGCAGTAGCAGAAACAATGATCGTGTAATCCATTGCTCCGTGTGCATCCAGAGTTTTCACGATCTTAGCAACAGAAGATTTTTTCTGCCCAATTGCCACATAAATGCAGATCACATCCGTATCTTTCTGATTAATAATAGTATCGATTGCAATTGCTGTTTTTCCGGTTTGCCTATCGCCAATAATCAGTTCTCTTTGTCCTCTACCAATTGGAATCATCGAGTCGATAGATTTGAGTCCTGTTTGCAAAGGTTCCTTTACAGGTTGTCTCTGGATTATTCCCAAAGCCTTTCGTTCGAGAGGTTTGTTTTCAGCAAATTTGATTTCACCTTTGCCGTCAATTGGATGTCCCAAAGCATTTACTACGCGTCCAAGCAGAGCTTCGCCGGTTGGAACCTGGAGGATTTCTTTGGTTCTTTTGGCAATATCACCTTCTTTGATTTTGTGTGTTTCACCAAAAAGAATGCAGCCCACGTTATCTTCCTCAAGGTTGAGAGCCATGCCGACGACACCACCGGGGAATTCTATCATCTCGCCAGCCATGATGTTGTCCATTCCATAAACACGGGCAATTCCATCTCCGACCTGTACCACTTTTCCGGTTTCAGAAATATCAATTTCAAACTTGAAATCATTGATTTTTTCTTTTAAAATTGAACTTATTTCGTCTGGATGTATTCTCATACTTTCCTCATCTATTATTTATTTGATTTAATATTTATAAATTTTATCAGGTTATTTTTGATGGAGCCATCAATATGAATGGATTCTGCTTCAGCCACAAATCCACCGATTATTTCCGGAGCAATTTGTATATTCAGAACAATGTCCTTTTTTAGAATCTTAACGATTTTACTTTTGATTTTTTCCAGAGTTTCGTTTGAGATGGAATGAGCAATCTTCAAAACAACTTTAATTTGGTTTCTGCTATGCAGAATGAAAATCTCAATTTCTTTGAGAATATCCAAAATAATTGAAAACCTGTGTTTTTTAATTAGGATTTCAAAAAGGTTTTTCCAGATATTTGTATTTCTTAATTTTGCTGTGATATCCTTTGTCAGTCCTATTCTTTTGGGAATAGAAAGCAGAAAGGAATCTATGATTTTAATAGATTCCGGAGAATATGCGAAAATCTGGTTTAAGACGGAGACATCATCCAAAAGGGAGGTGTGCAAATCTTCCTTGACGTTCATGATGACAGCATTTGCGTATCTTTGAGCAATAAGTTTGTTTTTCACTTATCTCCCTTTTCAGCGAGCATTTTTTCAATTAAATCAGTATCTTTTTCCTTATCCAGTTTTTCGGTGAGGAATTTTGCAGAAAGATTTGAGATCATGCCGGCTAATTCTTCTTCGACTTTCTCCATAACCTTAATTCTTTCATTTTCGAGTTGAGTTTCAGTTTCCTGCATAATCTTTTTCTCTTGAGATTTTGCGGATTTCACGATTTCATTTGCCTTATCATCAGCATCTCGTTTTGAATTATGCTTCATTTTCCTGATTTCTTCCGAACCTGTTTTGAGTTCGTCCTCTTTTTGTATAACTAAATTTGCAGCAATTTCTTTGGATTCTTTTGCGTCATCTATATCTTTTGAAATTTTAGTTTGTCTTTCCGAAAGAAACTTCTTTATTGGCTTATAAAGAATTTTGTTCAGAATGATAAGTAAAAGCACAAAATTAAGAATCACGATTATCAAGGAATAATCTATACTAATCATAAAATCTCCATATTACTTTAAATCAGCGCACGAAATAAAGTTTTAATATTAGTAGGCGTTCCCAGGTTCATAGTTCACCGTTAAGGGTTGGTTGCCTTTCTTTTCTTAACCTTCTATAACTCAGAACCCAGAACCTCTGAACCCAGAATTATGTAGAGAATATCAGCAGAAGAGCAATAACCAGCGAATAAATACCGGTAGATTCGGATACAGCCTGACCAACAAGCATAGTTCTTGTAATTAAATTTGCATTTTCCGGTGAACGAGCAATGCCTTCACAAGCTTTTCCAGCCACGAATCCCTCACCCACACCGGGTCCTAAAGCTCCAATTCCCATACAAATTCCAGCACCCAGAAGTGCTGCTGCACGTGCAATTTGTTCCATCTTTTCCTCCGTTTATGTTTAAATGGCAAATATTAATAAAAACGAAATTACTAAAGAATAAATAGCAGTTGATTCCGAAACTGCTGCGCCCAAAAACATTGTTTTGATGATCGATGCTCTCTCTTTTGGAAATCTGCCGATCATATCATTTGCTCTACCTGCCACAAATCCGATTGCTGCTCCAGGTCCAAGAGTTCCTATACCGATTGCCAGTCCACCACCTAGAAAAGCTGCACATTTCAGAATAACTTCACCGAGTGTAGCATCTGCAGGTTGGTTAGGAGTGGAATATAAAAGTAAGAGCGAAACAACCAAAGCAAAGATCGAACCTGCCTGAGCTAAAGCCTGTCCGATGAGCATATTTCCGGTAATAGCATTATTTTGTTTTGGCATTCTTCCAATAGCTTTACTTGCCTGACCTCCGGAATATCCGGAACCGAAGCCGGGTCCAACACTTCCAACTCCAACTGCGATTCCTGCAGAAAGAAGAGCAGCAGCTTTGAACCAGCCACCAGCAGGATCAGTAAACCCTCCAAAAATAAGAAGCAAAGCTATTACTAGGGCGAAAATTGCTCCTGTTTCTGTTACAGCCTGGCTTACCAGCATAGAATTAACCAGACTATCCCCTGCCTTGGGTTGCCTCATAAAAGAATGAGCTGTGTTCCCAGCAGTATATCCTTCACCGATACCTGCACTGAGAGAGGCAATTCCCACGCTGATTCCAGCTCCTAAATAGGAAGCGATTTGCAAAAATTCTGTTGTCACAGTCATCATCTACTCCGCAATTTCCGCACCAATATAAGTTAAAGCCAACATCGTAAACACAAAAGCCTGAATTGTACCCACGAACATACCAAAAAACAGACTCAGTCCTACAGGCATAATAATAAACTTAACCAAAGATGATACAACCAGAATAATTATCGAACCTCCCAGGATGTTGCCGAATAAACGAAAAGAAATAGAAACTGCTTTTGATAATTCACCAACTAAATTCAGAGGAGCTAAGGGAGCAAGTGGTTCAGCATAACCTTTCAAATATTTGCCGAGTCCTTTAGTTTTGATAGCCATATAATGAACAACAGCGACTGCCATTATACCCAATCCGAGAGGAACATTTAGGTTTCTCGTGGGTTCCATAAAACCTGGAATAGGAATTAAACCGATCATATTACAAGTCCAAATGAAAATAAAGAGCGTGACAATATAGGGAGTAAAATGTAAATTTTTCTTTCCCAGAGTTTCATCGACAAATTCTTCAAAAACAGTATAGATTAATTCAAAAAGAATTTGAGGTTTGGATGGACGCTGGAATAATTTTTTCCTGATTAGGATTGCCAAAAATATCAAGACGAGATCAACAATTAATAGCATTCTTAAAAGTCTAAATGAGCCGATGGAGTTCTGTCCAAAAACATTTTTGAAAAAAGTGTAGAGTTTCTCACTTCCGTAAATTTGAGGTTTCCCGCCTTCTTCTTTCAAATATTGGTCCGGCTGAAAATCTTCAAGAATCTTTTTTTGCAGGTCAAATGGTTTTTCGATATTTTTAATAACAAATTTTCCTGAATCATCCAAGCCAATGTGTAGTTCTTTGTTCAAGTTGCCGGAAATCAAAAGAACAACAATTTCTATAACAAAAAATACAATCAGGATTTTCAAGAATTTTTTTTTCTTCTTTGTCATTTTATTTCATCCACGAATTTCACGATTTTCTCGAATTTATTTTTCTTAAACATAATTCTTGTGGCATCGATTTCAACCATATAATTACACTAATATCACAAATTGGTTTTTTCCCAAACATAATATAATTTTACTCTTCATAAAATTTAGAAAATTTGTGCCCTTTCGTGAAATTCGTGGACATCAACTTTTATGAAAATATTTATTCCTTTTCACTCTCTCATAGATTTCGTTTATGTAGATAGCCATCTGAGCAGCTAATAATCCCATTCCGAAAACTATGATATTCGGTTTTATGAATTTTACCACAATTACCGAATAGATTATCAGTACAAAATATCGCAAGAAAAAACCTTTTGTAGAGTTAAGTTTTGATTTATTTTCTTCTAACCCAAAACTTTTTCTGGCATTTCCTGCCATCCAAAAAAAATTCACTGCACTTATTAAAGAACCACAAATCCAGGCAATCGATTCTTTGAAAAAAAAGAATAAAGCGAAAATTGCAGGCAGGTTTGTCAAGAAAATAATCAGGATAACTCGCTTTACATACTCACGATTTTTCATAGAATTTCTTCAGGATTCTGTATGCTGAGTAAACACCGGTAACTACACCCAACACGATTCCAACTGCCATCAGGATGCCATTTGTCTCAAATTTTTTATCTAAATATAAAAAAAGAAAAAATAAAATCAGGATGGAAAAAATGACTGTTAATCCCAATTGGGTAAGCAAACCGAGATGTTTGATTATTTCTTTATCAGAGGGCTTCAGATTTTTCCACATTTTTATTTATCCACGAATCACACAAATTTTTTCCAAACATAATATAATTTTACTCTTCATAAAAAATAGAAAATTCGTGCCTTTTCGTGAAATTCGTGGACACTCATTATTCGGTTTCAATATCAATTAATAAGCTGTCAGGATCGAGTTGTTTTTCATTTAGCATTATTTCAAAATGAAGATGTGGAGCTGTGCTGTTACCTGTATTTCCCACAAGTGCAATCACTTCTCCTTTTTGCACAAAACGTTTAGGATGAACTAAAGCTTTTGCCAGGTGTGCATAAAGGGTTGAATAACCGTTGAGATGGTCGATCAGTATCACATTTCCAAAATATTTATCTTCATAAACGGAAATAACTTCTCCGGCAGCAGATGCAATTACTTCCGTTCCAACAGAAGCTGCAAAATCTATTGCCGGGTGTTTTTGGAAAAATCTTTGACTAACAGCATATTCCCCACTCACTGGTGTGATATCCGGGATGAATCTTTTTCTTATCTCATATTTATTTAATTCATCCTGTAATTCATCAATTGTAACTTTTAATTTTTGTTCCGAATTATCTTCTTTTTGTTCATTCAAGTAGCTATCGAGCATTTTACGGAGTTTTTCCGATTTTGAAATTTCTTCATCTAAAGTCTGCTGTTGATTTAATTTTGCAGTTAGCTTTTTTATGTATTGAAAAGATGCTTCAATTTCTTGCTCTTGAAGATTAATTTTTTTTTCTAATCTTGTAGTTTCTCTGAAATGTAAATAAATAAGAGTTATTATTAAGACGGATAAAAAAAATAAAGGAAGTTTTTTTACCATTGTTTATCAAAAGATTTTAAAAGCAAGTTAAGTTCGTTTTCCGAATAGTAATGAAAACAGATTTTTCCCTTTGATGAATTTGGCGAGATAGTAACCTTGCCGTTATATATTTTGCTAAGATGTTCTTCATGTATTCGGTTAGGATTTTCTTCTTCCACTTCAAATAACGGCAACACAATATCTACAGCACCGGTCTTTTTGATTTTCTTTGCCTTTAATTCGGTTTTACGAACAGATAAATTATTTACTACAATAGAATCGGCAAAGTCATCTTGAAGATGTTGGGCAACTTGTAGAATTGCGCGAGCGTGTCCCGGAGTCAGTTTATTTTCTAAAAGCATTTTTTGGATTTTTTCGCTTAGTTTAAGAAGGCGAATATAATTTGTGATTGTTACACGGTCTTTTCCAACGATTTCAGCAATTTTCGTATGGGTATAATTAAATTGTTCACACAGTTGATTGTAGGCAAGAGCTTCTTCGATTGCATTCAGGTCTTCCCGCTGGATATTTTCGATGAGAGCAAGCTGAAGCTGTTCACTTTCAGAAAGGCTTCTTATAATAACCGGAACTTTATCGATACCAGCCATTTTTGCGGCTTGCAATCTGCGCTCTCCGGCAACAAGTTCATATTGACCTTCATCACGCCTCGTAACAATGATGGGCTGAATGATTCCATTTTTAATTAAGGATTCGGACAATTCCTTTAATTTTTCCTGATCAAAAACCTTACGTGGTTGGAATCGATTCGGTACAACTTGATTAACATTTATGGTGGCAATCCCAGCACTTTTATCAACAGGATCTGGAGATGTGCTTATTAATGCATCTAAACCTCTTCCTAAATTCGTCATAATGCTATCACTTCCTTTGCTAAATTTAAATAATTTTTTGAACCGGTGGATTTTATATCATAATGAAAGATCGATTTTTCAAAACTCGGAGCTTCACCCAATTTCACATTTCTGTGTATGATGGTAGAAAACACTTTTTCCAGAAAATATCTTTTTACCTCTTTTGCCACTTGGTGAGAAAGATTTAATCTTCTATCATACATGGTAAGAAGAATACCCAAAATTTCTAAATTTGGATTCAAATCCTTTTTTATCAAACGGATGGTTGTTAAGAGCTGACTCACTCCTTCCAAAGCATAATATTCACATTGGATGGGAATGATCACATCTGTGGCAGCGGTCAAGGCATTTACAGTTAAAAGTCCCAATGAAGGAGGACAATCGATTAGAATAAAATCATAAATATCAGACATTGAACCGAGCGCTTCTTTCAATTTATATTCCCTTGAGTATTCTTTCACAAGTTCTACTTCTGCACCGCTTAAATCCATATTTGCAGGAGCGATGTCCAGTTTTTCCAAGACAGGTGATGTTCTAGTTACCTGTTCCAAAGAAGATTTGCCAATGAGCACTTCATAAATATTTGGATTTTCCCGCTCGATTCCCAGCCCACTGGAACAGTTACCTTGCGGGTCGAAATCGATGAGTAAAGTTTTTTTCTCAAAGATTGCTAAACCCGCTGCCAGGTTTATAGAGGTTGTTGTTTTACCAACACCACCTTTTTGATTTACGACTGCTATTATTCTATTCATTTAGCATCATTAAATGAATCTAAGTTATTACATCGCAATTACTTAGGACGCATTATCTCGATAATTTTTCTTTCTCCAATACTTTGATGACTGACATCATAAATCTTGTAGTTCTCAAACTGTTCGATGTCGTCTAACTTCTTACTCTTATACAGATAGATTCTTCCGTCATTTTTTAGAAGCTGAAACATTTTGTTTTTGTATTCGGGAAGAATCTTAACAGCACGGCAAACAATAATGTCAAATGTGTTTGCCCAGTTATCTTGCAAGTCTTCCAACCGTGAAACAATCGTGAAACATCTTTTTAAGT
>CAYWPW010000074.1:0-8562 GCA_964460095.1 uncultured Candidatus Cloacimonadota bacterium | reverse complement strand
GAGTTTCTATTCTTCATTTTTCCTTTGCGTTCTTTGCGTCTTTGCGAGAATCTTTCTTTTCTTGACATTAGATAACTTCTAAGAAATTTAACTTATTTAGAAATATTTGAAAATTTTCAAGGAGCAGAAATGCTGAAGGTTGGAATTATAGGAGTTGGTCAGTTTGGCCAGAATCACGCTCGTATTTTACAACAGAGTGATAAATGCGAATTTGTGGGACTTTATGATAAAGACAAAAAACGTGCGGATGAAGTTGCTCTACGAATCGATGCTAAATCCTTTCCTGATTTTGATTCATTACTTGATGAATGTGATGCTCTTGTGAATGTGGTTACTACTATTTCTCATTATGAACTTTCTAAAAAAGCTCTTGAAAAAGGAATTCACGTTTTCATTGAAAAGCCGATAACTTCCGAACTCTGGCAGGCTGAAGAACTCGTTAAAATTGCTGATGAGCGAAATTTGAAAATTCAGGTTGGTCACATCGAACGCTTCAATCCTATAGTTTTGGAAATGGAAGATAAAATTAAAAAGCCGATTTTTTTAGAATGTCATCGCATTGCTCCTTTCACTCCGCGTGGGAGCGATGTGCCGGTTGTTCTGGAATTGATGATCCACGATATTGATTTGATACTCTCATTTGTGAAAAGTAAAGTTAAGCAGATAAATGCAAGTGGAGCTGGTGTAATGACCAAAAGCATTGATATTGCTAATGCCAGGATAGATTTTGAAGATGGTGCAGTTGCGAATGTAACAGCAAGTAGGATTTCCATGAAACGTTCCCGGAAGTTACGTATCTTCCAGAAAGATGGTTATTTCTCCATGGATTTTCAGGCAAAGAAAGTAACTCATATAAAAAAATCGAAAAATTTATATAAAGTTTTACCCAAGATTATGCTGGGTAAATATGATGGAATAGATACGAAAGATGTTGTAGATGTCGTGGAGGTGGATGCTTCAAATCGCAAAAAAGATGCGCTTACTCATGAGCTGGAATCTTTTATTCGTGCGGTTGAAGCAGACATAAATCCGATTGTTGATGGACTCGCTGGAACGAGAGCGTTGAAAGTTGCTCTGGAAATTGTTAACAAGATAGATAAAAAATAATTCTTACTTTCCGAACTGGAAAGTTCGGAAAGAGGTTTCTATTTCCTAAGCTTCCGCTTGGGAAATTAATTGTTGAGCAAAGTTTCTACTTCGCAATGTCTATGAAGCAGAAGCTTCATAAGTTATTGTTTCCGAACTGGAAAGTTCGGAAATAGAAAATTATCAGGAGAAAAAAGTGAAAACAATAGAAGTTAAAGATATAAAAGATCATCTTAACGACGAAGTTAAATTATGCGGTTGGGTACGTAATTTTCGCAAAGCAAGCAGCAAATTGCGTTTTGTTATTTTCCGTGATGGAAGCGGGGAAATTCAGTGTGTTGCTTTCAAACCGGATGTGGGTGAAGAAATTTTTGAAAAGGTGAAGCAACTCACAATTGAGACCTCATTGGAAATAATCGGAATTCCACGAAAACATCCCAAATTTGATGATAAATTTGAATTCCATCTGAAAGATATCAACATAATCAATTCTGCTATTGATTACCCGATAGGGAAGAAGGAGCATGGTCCGGATTTTCTATTATCCCAACGTCATCTCTGGCTGCGTTCCCGCAAACAGAATGCAATCATGAAAATTCGTCACACAGTATATTTTGCAATTTGTGAATATTTGAATAACAATGGTTTTTACAGGTTTGATTCACCAATTCTCACACCAAATGCAAGTGAAGGAACAACCACTCTTTTTAAAGTTCCATATTTCGATCTGGGCTCGGCATTTCTATCTCAGTCAGGGCAGTTGTATCTGGAAGCAGGCATTATGAGTTTGGGAAAAGTTTACGATTTTGGTCCTGTTTTCAGGGCAGAAAAATCTAAGACACGTAAACATCTTACGGAATTCTGGATGATGGATGCTGAAGCAGCTTTTGTGGAATATGAAGAAAACTTACAGATTCAGGAAGAGCTGATCCGGTTTGTGATTCGCACGGTTATTGAAAAAAATAAACTTGAACTGGAAATACTGGAACGAGATATAGAAAAATTGAAAAAAGCTGATGCACCTTTTATTCGGATGACTCACAAAGCAGTGATTGATTTACTTAAAAGTAAAGGTGTGGATATCGATTATAACGATGATTTCGGAGCACCGGAAGAAGAAAAAATAACTGAGGATTCTGATGTTCCAATTTTTGTGGAAAAATGGCCCAAAGAAATTAAATCTTTTTATATGAAACGTGATCCGGAAAATCCTGATCTGGTGCTGGGTGCTGATTTGATTGCACCTGAGGAATTTGGAGAAATTATTGGTGGTTCTCAGCGTGAAGATAATTATGAAATTTTACTAAACCGGATAAAATCCGAAGGTTATGATCTTAAAGATTACCAGTGGTTTCTGGATTTGCGAAAATACGGTTCTGTTCCTCATAGTGGTTTTGGAGTTGGCTTTGAACGTCTTGTTCAATGGATGAGTGGTATTCGTCATATCCGTGAAGTTATACCGTTTCCGAGAATGATAAACAGGATAAATCCATAATTAGCAAAAGACTGTCTCTTGTAAATTTCAACGACTTTGTAAGTTGTTCTAGAGCTTGTGTGAAAATGATTTCTTCACAATTGAACGCGAAACTCCGTTTCATAAAAATAACCAAAACAGAGTTGTAAGAAAAAAGTTTGGGAATGGTATGATCTGAAAATGAGCACAATAAAAGCTTTTTCATCAAATAATGTTTTTGCAAAGTTTGGAAACAATCAACTTGAATATAACGAACTTCTAAAAAGTACTTCAAAAATAAAACAGGATTTTTTTGCTTTCTCAGAACAAGTTCATGGCAATAATGTTATAATTGTTAAACAATCAGATTTTGATTTAAATTCCGGATTCAAGATTTTTAAAAATGTTGATGGTCTTGTTACAAAAGAGAAGAATATTTTTTTGGTAGTCAAAACAGCTGATTGTATTCCCATACTTTTTTTTGAGCCTGGAAATAAAATAATTGGAGTTGCTCATGCAGGCAGAGAAGGAACTCGATTGAATATTGTAAAATCAGTAATTCAGAAAATGGTTGAAACAGGTGCGAAAATTGATTCGATTCTCATTGAGATGGGACCTGCGATTTCACAAAAACATTATGAAGTTACTCAGAAAATATTTCAGCAATTTGTTTTGGAAATTGGTATTCCACAAAAAGAAAGAAAACTCGATTTGAAAAAAGTTATCATTTCTCAATTAATCAAAGAAGGAATTCCGGAAAAAAATATTATTAATCATAAGATTTGTACGTTTGAAGATGAAAATTATTTTTCATATCGACGAGATAAAACTTCGAGACGCCAGATTTCGTTTATCTGTTTGAGCGAATCTTTCCAGATTTGATTCACAGAGACTTGTCCGGGCGTAATAAAATGAAGACTGAAGCGGGAGTGGAGAATTGAAGAAAAAAAAAGGAGCAATCAAAAGATTGCTCCTTTAGTGAAATCAACTTATTTGAGAAGAATCATTTTTTTAGTAACTGAGAAACTTTCTGACTCTAATTTGTATAGATATGTTCCTGTCGCATAAGAAGAAGCATCCCATAAATAATTATATATTCCGGCTTCAAATGAAATACTCTCAAGGTTTTGACCTTTTGCATTAAAAATCGAGAGTTGAGCTGTCTCATTTTCTTTCACGGAAAAATAGATAATAGTACTTGGATTAAAGGGATTCGGATAATTTTCTTTCAGAACAGTAATTTGGGGTAATTCGGGAGTTGTTCCTTCTTCAGGAATAATTAAACTTACCGAACCATAAAGATAAGTTTCCCCGGAATAATCTATACTTTCCAAAATATACCAGTATTCTGTTCCTTGTATAACATCATATTGGTCTTCGAAAGTGTAATTTGTAGGAATAGAAGTTGTCCCAGCTCCTTCAATTAGTTCCGGATTGATTTGGATTGCATCACCATTGATAAAAGCATCTCGATAATCTCCACGATAAACATTCCAGCCTGCATTGCCGGATTCTGATTGAGTTGTCCAACAAAGAATAGGCAAACTACTTATAAACTGAGCGGTGAAAGAGGAAAGTTCAACTGGAAGTGTTGTATCATCACCAGGATATTGCCAATCAAAATAGGGATAGCTGTCATTTCTTCCGTTACCAATATTCCAAATGTTATCAGTTCCATTTGTTGTTTCTCCTTTGAAATCCCAACCAGCATCCAGATAGATATTATCTATAGTGGTTGCATTCTTCATTTCCGCAGTAGTTTTACCTGCAGCTCCGGAGGCAGTAGATTGATTCGATTCTTCTGCATCAAAGAAATTACTAGTATAGGTGTTTGAGCCATCTTCACCACCTATAAATCCTTTGGTTCCATCTGCCCAGGCTACTCCATCAGATTGGAATACACTTCCACTAGAATAGCAATATTCAATTATTGATGAAGAAACATTACCAGTAAAGCCACCAAAAAAAGTATTTGTGCCGGATGAACGAGTTACATCTCCCAGGCTGTAGCAGTTGCTGACTGTAGAAGAAGACATAGTTCCCGCAAAACAGCCGGTGTTTTCCACTCCACTAACATTGCCTGTCGCGTAACTGTTGTTTACTGTTGCAGACTGAATCAATCCAATCAAGCCTCCCGTGTGTATAGGGTGTGGTGTACCCTCACTAATAACATCACCTGTGCTGTAGCTATTACTTACAGTACTTCCACCATAATTCCACCCAACCAATCCACCAGTATTTCCATCTCCACTTACTGTGCATGTGCTGTAGCTGTTTGTCACAGTTGAAGAAGCATAATTTGCTCCTACTAATCCACCGGTATCCCATCCAACTAAATCAGTAACACTGCCTGTGCTATAACAATTATTAACTTCCGAGGAATTATAATTAAATGCTACTAATCCACCCGTATAATTACCTCCGCTATTGATAATATCCACATCGGTCAAACCAAGGTTTTGGATGCTTGATCCGTTTGTATAACCGAACATCCCCTGGTAACCAGCTGTACGGTCGATAAATATTCCATTGATTGTATAATCCTGCCCATCGTATGAACCAGTAAATTTTATTGTCTCATTACCAATCGGAGTCCAACCTGCACCGCTATCCCAGTTAGTTACTGTCGGTATGGCAACAGTAAGATCAATATTTGCAGTTTGAATATAACATTTATCCCATTCATTTGAATTCTGGCTTGTCCAAAGTAGATTTTGCCAGGTGGCTATCTGAAAGGGATTTCCGCTAGTCCCTTCTCCCAAAGGAGCCATTGTAAGACTAGGAAAATCATCCGAATATTGCCAATCATGATATGGATAACCATCATTTCTTCCATTGCCTATATTCCAAACCTCGTCACTACCGTTGGTAGTTTCACCTTTGAAATCCCAGATACCTGCCAGGTAAATATTATTAACATAATTGACATTAAGTGCATCTGTCGTCATTTCCGCAGTAGTTTTTCCGGTACCTCCTCCCGGGCTGTTTGTATGTAAGGAGGTTTCAATATCCCAAAAAGAGTTGGTTACATAAGAAGTGTCCCCAACCCCTATCAGCCCTCCTTGATATTGGGAATTTCCTGCAACTTCTGCAGTAGAATAACAATTTATAATTGTAGCTCCATTTGAGCCTACCAGCCCTCCTGAACCTTCTGCTTCTGAAATAGTACCCCTGGAATAACAATTACTAATAGAGCCAGCAACAGCCAAACCAATTAAACCACCAACATAAGAATTATTTGCAGATATATTTACATCACAATAACAATTGCTGACAATACCTTCAAAAAAACCTGCTAATCCTCCAATAAAAGTTTCTCCCTGAAGGTTGCCGGTAACAAAACAATTTGTTATTGTTCCTCCAAATGCTGTACTTACTAATCCACCACTGTAATAAGGATCTTCGATATTACAGTTTATTATGCCAAGGTTAGAGATTACTGCTCCATTATCCAATAAAGCGAATAAAGGACGAATCATATTTTCAATTGTGTAACCTTGGCCATTATATCTCCCTGTAAATCTTGCCTCCCCATTTCCAATATATCCGCATGCTGTACCAGACGCGTCCATATCAGCCATTTGAGCATAATGATAACTCCAGCGTGATTCATCCGCTGCTATCCAATTGAGATCATTAATACTGCTAACTTGATAGGGATCTCCTAATGTTCCAGAACCAAATAATAAAGTGAAAAATGAAACTTGATCACCATAGAATGTTTCACCATCTGAAACTAAAAATGTTCGAAAATAAAATAAAACTCCTGAATCTAAACCGGAAAGATTATACGAATAGATGGATATTGGATTAACGTTTCCTAATTCAATAACGAAATTTTCTAAGGTTGGGTTTGGTGAAGTGCTCCAGCAAAAACCATGTTGAGAAATAATCGGATTGCCCATAAGCCCATTTAAAGTAGCTGAGGTTGCCGTGATATTTGTGGGTGAAAGAGTAACTGAATTGTATGCCTGGGTAATGGTTTTAGTAGAGAGAAAAGGGTAAGTATCATTACTAACACCATCAATATCCCAATGATCTTCATTGCCAGCATCATCAAAAGGATTATCAACAAAATCCCAAGGAGTATCTAATCCAACTGTAACAAGAGAAGTGAAAGTTGCTACGTTCTGCATTTCCGCAGTAGTTTTACCAGTACCACCTCCATCGCTGTTTGTATGTAAAGAGGTTTCAGTATTCCAAAAGGAGTTAGTTACATCAGAAGTATTCCCGACTCCTATTAATCCTCCTGTAAATTGGGAATTTCCTGCAACTTCTGCAGTAGAATAACAATTTATAATTGTAGCTCCATTTGAGCCTACCAGCCCTCCTGAACCTTCTGCTTCTGAAATAGTACCCCTGGAATAACAATTACTAATAGAGCCAGCAACAGCCAAACCAATTAAACCACCAACATAAGAATTATTTGCAGATATATTTACATCACAATAACAATTGCTGACAATACCTTCAAAAAAACCTGCTAATCCTCCAATAAAAGTTTCTCCCTGAAGGTTGCCGGTAACAAAACAATTTGTTATTGTTCCTCCAAATGCTGTACTTACTAATCCACCACTGTAATAAGGATCTTCGATATTACAGTTTATTATGCCAAGGTTAGAGATTACTGCTCCATTATCCAATAAAGCGAATAAAGGACGAATCATATTTTCAATTGTGTAACCTTGGCCATTATATCTCCCTGTAAATCTTGCCTCCCCATTTCCAATATATCCGCATGCTGTACCAGACGCGTCCATATCAGCCATTTGAGCATAATGATAACTCCAGCGTGATTCTTCTGCTGCTATCCAATTGAGATTCTCAAGACTGACGATTACGTAAGGTAAATCTGCTGATCCATCACCATAAATAGGAGCTACGGCAGTTTGTGCTAATAAACTGTTTATTGAAAGAAGAAATACAAATGTTGTTATTAGTAATACTTTTTTCATTTTGTTCCTCAGTTATATGTCATTTAATAATTCACATATTATCTATTACTTATTTTTTAGATTTTTTTTATAAAGTTATAAATATTCCAAATTCAAAAACAAAAATTAACTTCACAATTTTTATTTCGAAATTAAAAACAATATTATGATTATTCCAATTAAAATCACGTCAAGAACTTTTATCATTTAGTATTTTTTTTAATTCAGTATTAATTCTTTTCTCATAAAGATAGGATTTATTTTTTTTGTTTCAGTACCGCAGGGATTTATTAATTCATAAGCTAGCTCATATTCTATATAATTCAATTTATAATAAGCATAAAATCTCTTTCGAGTAATTTATTAGGATTTGTGAACTAATATGCATATAATTCAAATAATTAACCTCTTGTAATATTTTGAATTTACTTAAACATCATATCACTCAGATTCAATCCGGTAACACCAATCACAATCAATAGAATCGAGATAATCTTTACGACATTTACAGGTTCGTGGAAATAGAAAATTCCAACTATCGCAATTAGTAAAATTCCTAATCCTCCCCAAACAGCCCAGGCGAAATTCAAATCAAAATACTTTAAAGCTAAAATAAAAATCACGTAAGATATCCCTGAGAAAACAAATGCGAGAATAGTGGGAAGAAGATTTGTGAAACTACTTGAAAGCTTCATACATGTAGCAGCACAAACTTGAGTAAGAATTCCAAAAGTTAAAAGTATCCACTGCATAAAATATCCTCCAATTTTTGTTGATAAATAAATTTATTCACTAATTAATTAAGTATGATAGAATAAATAATTCATGAAAATTTTCAATGTCACTCAAATAGAGATCTGGAAACCGTTCCAAAGGTTTACCTTAACAAAATCATTTTTTTTATTTCAGAAAAATCACCAGATTCTAAACGATAGAAATAGATTCCACTTGAAACTGATTTACCTTTATCATCTTTCCCATTCCAGACCACAGAATGCTGACCTCTGATATCTGAAAACTGTTTCACTTTTTGTCCTTTGATATTAAAGATTTCAATTCGTGAATTTTCGTGTAAATTCGTGGTTTCAA
>CAYWPW010000073.1:0-8634 GCA_964460095.1 uncultured Candidatus Cloacimonadota bacterium | reverse complement strand
CTGGATTAGGTAACATCTATGTTGCAGAGATTCTCTTTCGTAGTAAGATAAATCCGAGAGTTCCGGGCAATAGAATTACGAAAAAGCAGTTGGAAAGTATTGTGTTGGAAACAAAGACAGTTTTACAGGAAGCTATCAAACATAATGGTACAACGATTTCTGATTATAGAAATGTAGAAGATAAAACTGGTGAATTCCAGAATTTTCTTAAAGTCTATAGAAAGGAAAATTGTGAATGTGGCCATCAAATAAAAAAAATCAAGCAAGCAGGACGCTCAACTTATTATTGTCCTGTGTGTCAGAAGTAATAGCAGGTCAAATTGTTAGCATGTCAGCTGGTCAGCTGGTCAGCATGTCAGCTTAATGACCGAAGTTCTGAAATGCTGAAATGCTGAAATGCTGAAATGCTGAAAAGGAGTAATTATTATGAGAGATTTCAGAAAATTGAACGTATGGAAAAAGGCTCATGAATTAACACTTGAGATTTATCGAGTAACAAGAAAATTTCCAAAAGAGGAGTTATATGGCATAACAAATCAAATTCGTAGAGCTGCAGTTTCAGTCCCAAATAATATTGCAGAAGGATGTGGAAGGGATTCTGAAAAGGAACTGCAAAGGTTTTCAACAATAGCAATGGGATCTGCATCAGAAGTTGAATATCTTCTTTTGCTTTCTTTTGATTTGAAATATTTGTTGAAAGCAGAATATCAGGAACTTAATGAAAAAACAATTGAAGTAAAAAAAATGCTTTCAAGTTTTATTGTTAGTTTAAGAAGCTAAAAAGCCAAATTGCTGAATTGCTGAATTGCTGAAACGCTAAAAATACGGAGGAAACAATGAAAGCTATTGAAATTAAAAAAGGAATCTACTGGGTCGGAGGTATTGACTGGGATTTGCGAAATTTCCACGGTTATCTCACTCAGCGTGGTTCCACCTATAATTCATATTTGATAATAGATGAGAAAATCACACTTATTGATAATGTAAAATATTACTTAGCAGAAGAACTGATTGATAGAATCTCTGCTATTATCGATCCTTCCAAAATCGATTATATCATTCAGAACCATATTGAGATGGATCATTCCGGGTCACTTCCAAATATCAAAAAATTATGTCCTAATGCAAAGCTCTTTGCATCTCCAAAAGGTGTAGAAGGTCTGCAAAAACATTTTAAAAATGATTGGGATTATAAAACGGTAAAATCAGGTGATGTCTTAAAATTAGGCAAACGAAGTTTGCATTTTGTGCAAACTCCGATGGTTCACTGGCCTGATAATATGGTGAGTTATTGTCCGGAAGAAAAAATACTTTTCTCTAACGATGCATTTGGGCAGCATATCGCATCTTCGGAGAGATTCGATGATGAATATCCTTTCAATATTATGATGCACGAAGCGGAGAAATATTATGCCAATATTGTTTTTCCTTATGGGACACAGATTCAGAAAGCTCTGGAAGTTGTTGGAAGTCTGGATATTGAGGTTATCTGTCCCAGTCACGGACTCATCTGGCGGTCCCAAATTCCTGAAATTATCAAAGAATATCAAAAATGGTCTGCAAATGAAGTGGATGAGAAAGCTATTATTATTTATGACACGATGTGGAAATCAACCGAGAAAATAGCCTATAAAATTCAGGAAGCTTTCGAAGAGAAGGATTATCAAACCAGGATGTTCAACTTGCAACACACTCATATCTCAGATATTATGACCGAAATCCTCACAGCAAAATATATCTGCGTAGGTTCTCCCACTTTGAATAATAATATTCTACCAACAGTTTCAGCATTTTTGACTTATTTGAAAGGACTCGCTCCCAAAAACAGGATCGGACTTGCTTTCGGGTCGTATGGCTGGGGAGGACAAAGTGTTGGAATAATTGAAAATATTCTCAGGGAATGTGGTTTTGAAATACTTGACCAAATAAAACTGCAATATATTCCTGATAAAAAATTATTGGAAGAAGTAAAAGAAAAATTATTAAAAAAAATTTAAAGGAATTAGATATGGCAAAAATAAAATTAAAAGGAAACGAAATAAACACGATCGGGAAATTACCAGAAGTCGGAAAGTACGCCCCGGATTTTACACTTACGCAAACTGACCTTTCAGATGTATCTCTTTCCGCTTATAAAGGTAAGAAAGTGATTCTGAATATTTTTCCGAGTTTAGATACACCTGTCTGTGCAATGTCGGTAAGAAGATTTAATTCTGAAGCTGATAAACTGGATAATACGATTGTATTGTGTATCTCGAGAGATTTACCCTTTGCACATAAAAGATTTTGTACTACGGAAGGATTGGAAAATGTAGTACCACTCAGTGAACTAAGAAATGATGAATTCTCAAAAAAATATGGCGTTAAAATTATTAATAGTCCAATGGCTGGATTAATGGCAAGAGCTGTTATCATTTTGGATGAGAGCGGTGTGATAAAATATAAAGAACTGGTTCCGGAGATTGTACAGGAACCGGATTATGAAAAAGCTTTAGAAGAATTAAGAGGAATATAAAAAGTCCGGCTTCGTAGAACTACGCCGTGACAGGGAGGAAAAATGATTTCAAAGAAATTACAAAATGCAATTAACAAACAAATTAATAAAGAACTTTACTCAGAGTATTTGTATCTTTCAATGGCAGCATATCTGGAATCGATAGGATTGGAAGGGTTTGCCAATTTTTTTAAAGTTCAGGTTCAGGAAGAACGCTTTCACACAATGAAGTTCTTTGATTATGTTAATGAAAGAGGTGGAAGAGTTGTCTTGGAAGCTATTGATCGCCCACAAATAGAATTCAAATCACCAGTTGAAATATTTGAAATTGCTTACAAACATGAGCAATATGTAACTAAATTAATAAATGAACTAATGGAAGTGGCAATTAAGGAAAATGATCACGCTGCAAGAAGCTTCCTGAATTGGTACATCGATGAACAGGTGGAAGAAGAAGCTTCTATGGATAAAATTCTTAACCAGTTAAAAATGATAGGTGGAAAAGGGCAAGGTATGTTGATGCTGGATAAAGAACTGGCAACCAGAACCTTTACTCCACCCATTCAATAACCTTCCGAACGGTTGAGCTTGCGAGACCTTCGGAACGGTTATATAAGATTGCTGAAATACTAAATTGCTAAAAATAAGGAGGATAAAATGACCCAATTAAGAGAGATCTACTACTGCGAAAAATGCGGTAATGTGGTAGAAATTATGAATGAAGGAGCTCCGGCACTTGTTTGCTGTGGGATTCCAATGGTAAAATTAGAAGCTAAAACCGAAGATGCTTCTACAGAAAAACACGTACCATTTGTGGAAAAAGTAGATGGTGGAGTTTTGGTAAAAGTTGGTCAGAATCAGGAACACCCGATGCTGGAAAATCATTACATCAAATTCATCGAAGTTCTGACTTCTTGTAAAGTATATCGTCAGGAATTAAAACCAGGTAATAAACCTGAAGCTGAATTTCCTGTGAAAAAAGAAGACATCATCGAAGTTAGAGAATGGTGCAATCTGCACGGATTGTGGAAGAGTTGATATAATTTTAAGCTTTTCGAATAATATTAAAATAAGGAGATGATTATGCAAAGCAGCTCAAAATATATCGATTTAGCAATCGGAGCTATCCAGTTAGAAATCGATGGCAGGAATTTTTTCCTGAAAGCGGCAGAAATGAGTCATAATAACTTGGGAAAAAAGATGTTTCAGAAATTAGCAGTTGATGAATTACGCCACCTTACTGATTTCAAAAAAATCTTTAGTCCAATTATC
The DNA here is from genome assembly GCA_964460095.1 of uncultured Candidatus Cloacimonadota bacterium. GTDB lineage: Bacteria > Cloacimonadota > Cloacimonadia > Cloacimonadales > TCS61 > JABMPU01. The sequence goes on along the minus strand of CAYWPW010000073.1, from coordinate 4,868 downwards.
AAAGGAGAGGATTGGGATAAATTGGTGAAAAGTGAAACTTCAAAAACAATTTCCCCGGTAATTAAAGAGTTAACTTCAAGATTGGACAAAGCCGGTAGTGCATCAGAAGTTGAAGCAATAAAAATTGGAATGGAACTCGAAAGAAAGGCAATTAATTTCTTTGAAGAGTTCAATAAAGAACTTGATGATGCTCGAACAAAAGAAATAATTCTTAATATTTGCGACGAAGAAAGATTTCATTATGACCTCTTGCAGTCTCAATATGACTCTGTAACGAATTCCGGTTTTTGGCTGGATGTTGGAGAGTTCAGAATGGATGCAAGGTTTTAGTAAAAAAAATAGGAGGATAAAAACATGCCTGAATTAAAAGGTACAAAAACAGAAAAAAACTTATGGGACGCTTTTGCTGGCGAATCTCAAGCAAGAAACAAATACACCTATTTTGCAAAAGTAGCAAAAAAAGAGGGTTATGAACAGATTTCAGCTTTTTTCATGGAAACTGCTGAAAATGAAAAAGAACATGCAAAACTTCATTTCAAGGCTTTGAATGGAATCGGTAATACTATCGAAAACCTGAAAACTGCAGCAGGTGGTGAGAATTACGAATGGACCGAAATGTATCCCACCATGGCAAAAGAAGCTCGCGAGGAAGGATTCAATGATATTGCTGTCATGTTCGAAGGGATCGCTAAAGTTGAGAAAAAACACGAAGAAAGGTATAAAAAATTGCTCGCTAATATCGAAGATGAAACTGTTTTCAAAAAAGATGGAAACGTTTATTGGAAATGCCGAAATTGTGGATACATTCACGAAGCAGTAGAAGCTCCCCAAGTGTGTCCTGTATGTAATCATCCACAGGCACATTTTGAAATTTGGTTAGAAAATTATTAAAATTGGAGGAAAAAATGCAAAAATATGTATGTGATGCCTGCGGGTACGTTTATGATCCTGCTGAGAATGACAGCGTAGCATTCGACGATCTTCCAGAAGATTGGGTTTGCCCTGTGTGCGGTGTTGGCAAAGATCTATTCAGCCCGGTTGGTTAATTGATGATTGGAGTTGCAGGATTACCCTCGCAGCTCCAATACATTCTTTTCAATATTTAGATATTGAATAATGTTTGAGTGGTTTTCAGATTTATTTCCAGTTTACCAAGCTCTTATAGCAACGCTGTTTACTTGGTTTGTTACAACTGCTGGATCGGCTCTGGTTTTCTTCTTCAAGAGTATAAACAGAAATCTTTTGAATGGTATGCTAGGATTCGCAGCTGGTGTGATGATTGCTGCCAGCTTCTGGTCACTTCTTGCTCCAGCCATCGAAATGATCCCTGAAGTTTCTTCACTTCCACCCTTTATTCCAGCTTCAATCGGTTTTTTATCAGGAGGATTATTCTTATGGTTAGCTGATAGGCTGATACCTCACTTACATCTGGGATTTCCAGATGATGAAGCTGAAGGTTTACCTACAAATTGGCGAAGAAGCATATTGCTGGTTCTTGCTATAACACTACATAATATACCTGAAGGTTTAGCTGTAGGCGTAGCTTTTGGCGGTTTAGCAGCAAATCTTCCTTCGGTAACTTTGACTGGTGCAATTGGATTAGCGATTGGAATTGGCATTCAAAATTTTCCGGAAGGTGCTGCTGTAAGTATTCCACTAAGAAGAGAAGGTTTGTCTCGAGGAAAAAGTTTCTGGTATGGGCAACTTTCAGGAATAGTCGAACCAATTTCAGGAGTTATAGGTGCTGTAGCTGTTATTTTGATTCGTCCAATATTGCCGTATGCCTTATCTTTTGCAGCTGGAGCTATGATTTATGTGGTTGTGGAAGAATTGATTCCGGAAGCACAGTTAGATAGAAAAACAGATGTTGCTACAATCGGTGCTATGCTGGGTTTTACTGTGATGATGATATTAGATGTAGCTTTAGGATAATAATATCTTATGATGTAATAGAAAATTTTACGAAATTGGGGTAAATATGACAAAAAAAAAGTTCAATGAAGTGATCGATTTTGCCATCAATGGTGAAAAAGATGCTGTAAAATTTTACCAGGAATTACAAGCGAAAGTAAAATTCCAGGCTCAAATTGAAATGTTGAAAGAGTTTGAGAATATGGAAAATGGTCACGTAGCAATTTTAGAAAACATTCGAAATAAAGGATTTGAGAAAATTGAAATAAAAGAAGTTACAGATCTGCATATCAGTGATTATATTATAGATATTGTACCCACTGAAGATATGAATTACCAGGATATCCTGATAATAGCCATGAAGAAAGAAGAAAAAGCTAATAAGTTATATACTGAAATGGCAAATAACTTTCCAGATACAGAACTGGAACAGATTTTTAAGAAATTGGCTTCGGAAGAAGCAAATCATAAATTACATTTTGAAACACTTTATGATGATTATATTCTAAAGGATAATTGATCGGAGGGAAAATGGCAAAGTTTTCAATTAATGAAATTATTGAATTGGCAGTTCAGATAGAAAAGAAAGGTTATACCTTTTATAATAAGGCTTTAGAAAGGAAAAACTTAAGCTCAAATTCTAAAGAACTTCTCAAAAAATTACGTGATGATGAAATTGTTCACGAACAAACTTTTAAAAAGATGAGAACGGAATTGGATCAAGAGGAAATAACTCTATCTGGTGATTGGCAGGAAGTTTCAAATTATTTAAGAACCATTTCCGATTCTCATATTTTCAGCGAACCTGATGCTGCAATTAAATTAGCAACATCCGTTAAAAATGAAAAAGAACTTATTGAAAATGCAATCCAATTTGAGAAAGATACACTTCTGTTCTTTAATTCAATTTATGAAGAAATCAAGGACCAAACTGTTAGAAAAATCCTGAAAAAGATAATTGATGAAGAAGAATCACATGTTGAAAAACTAAAAAAATCTTTAATCATATCAAATGGATAATAAAATTAATATAAAAATTATAATTGGAGGAAACTATGATCTTTTTTTCAAAGAATGAGATTATTGAAATGGCAGTAAAAATAGAAAAACAAGGTTTTGCTTTTTACGATAGAGCATCACTGCGAACTGATTTAAACAATGATGCAAAAAAACTTCTGCAAACGCTTCGCGATGAAGAAAAAGTACATGAACAGACTTTTCTGAATTTGCGTGAGAAAATAGATAATTTTGATCTGAAAAGTGATATAAACTGGGATGAAGCAAAATTATATATACAATCAATGGTGGATATTCATCTTTTCAGCCAACCTGAAAAGGCTATACAATTAGCTGCAAGTGCACGGGATATGAAAGATCTTGTTTCTAATGCTATACAATTTGAAAAAGACACCCTTTTGTTTTTCTATTTTATCAAGAAGTTTGTTGCCAAAGAAAAATCAAAAAAAGCGATTGAAAACATTATCGATGAAGAAATTTCTCATGTTGTTAAATTGAAAAAAATTCAAGATACTCTATAAAAGAAGAAGTAGGTTAAAAATGAATTTGGATGCTTTATTTAAAATCTGTTATGGCCTATACATCGTAAGTTCGAAAAAAGGAAAAAAGATTAACGCACAGCTTGCCAACACTGTTTTTCAGATTACACCCAATCCGGCAACGATTGCTATCAGTATTTCCAAACAAAACCTGACCCACGAATTCATCAAAGAAAGCAAGGTCTTTACAATCTCAATTATTTCCTATAAATGGACTATGATAGATATCGGGAGATTTGGTTTCAGAAGCGGAAGAGACATCGATAAATTTGCTGATTGTAATTACAAAATTGGGAAGAATGGTGCTCCCATCGTTTTGAATGATACAGTAGGTTACATTGAATGTAAGGTGATCGATAGCCTGGATGCCGGCAGTCACACGATTTTCCTGGGTGAAGTAACGGAAGCGGAAAACTTATCTGAACTGAACCCGATGACTTACGATTATTATCACAAAGTTTTAAGAGGAAAAGAGCCCAAGAATGCCCCGACTTTTCGAGGAAAATGAGGAATAATATGAAAAGAATTATTGTAATCGCTTTATTGATTTTATCGATCTTGCCGGTTTTCAGTCAGGAATACAAGATCATTGATACAAAAATGAACAAAGAGATCGAATTAAAAGAAATGGTAGAAAGATTGGGTGATTATGATGTGATTTTCTTCGGAGAATTCCACGGGAATAAGATTTTACATTCCCTGGAAATCGAGCTTCTGAAGATCTTTTATCGCAATAACAAAAACCTGATCATTTCTATGGAGATGTTTGAACGTGACGTACAACCAATCTTGGATAAATATCTGAGTAATGAAATTTCGGAAGCTGATTTTTTAACAGAATCACGTGCCTGGTCAAATTACAAAACAGATTACAAACCATTGATCGAATTTGCTAAAGAGAATGAACTGACGGTTGTTGCTGCCAATATTCCACGTCGTTATGCTTCTATGATCAGCAAGCAGGGAATGAATGCACTAGATTCACTTTCTCAGGAAGAAAAGAAGTTCGTAGCTGGAAAGCATAAAGTTTTTGATGATGAATATAAAGACCGTTTCATCCGAACGATGCAGAGTAACATGAAACATAACAGCAAAATGCCATCCGGCATGATGAAGAATTTTGATCAGATCTATGCTGCTCAGTGCATCAAAGATGATACAATGGCAGAATCCATCTTAAAGTATCAGCACATTCCACCCCGCCGCAAAGTTATTCATTATAACGGAGATTTCCACAGCAGAAAACACTTCGGTACTGCCCAGAAAATTCAGATTTTAGAACCAATCCTGAAAGTAGCCGTAATTACTCCACTAATATGTGAAAATGTATTTACCTGGAATGACGAAGACCTGCTGGAAGGTGAATTTCTGATATTGATCAAGGACGAAATAGAAGAAGAA